>CANHKH010000429.1 GCA_947460165.1 Comamonadaceae bacterium | reverse complement strand
CAGGACGTGATCGACTACGTGGTCGTGCACGAGCTCAGCCACCTGCGCGTGATGGACCACAGCCCCCGTTTTTGGGACACCGTGGCCACCGTGGTGCCCAACTACGACAAGCTGCGCGGCCAGCTCAAGGACTTGCCGATTCCCAGCTGGTAAGAGGTGTGCAGTGCATTTGCGTCAAGCCGCGCTGAATCGATACACGCCTTGTGCATCGAGCTGGCGCCCCAGCTGGCCTGCCAGCCACAGCAGATTCAAGTGAGCCAGCGCCTCGCCCAAGGCAAACGTGGTTTGGTGCACGTCCAGCGTCCGTTTGAACATCACGGGCAAGATGTCCATGGCGCAGCACGGCTGCTCGCTGCAGGCTTGCACCACCTCGGCCAGGCGGTCGGCATGGTGGGCGTGCAACTGGGCCACGCGCTCATGCAAGCCCACAAAGGGTTTGCCAGGGGAGGGCAGCACCAGGGTGTTTGTGGGCAAGGGTGCAAACTTGTCCAGCGAATCCAGGAACAGGCGCAAGGGGTTGCCCTCAGGCTCCGTTTGGTAGACGCTGATGTTGGTGGAGATGCGCGGCAGCACCATGTCGCCGCTGATCAGCACAGGCGTGCCCAGCGCCTCATCGTCGCAAAACAAGGCCATGTGCTCGGGGGCGTGGCCGTAGCCTGAAATGCAGCGCCAGTGGCGCCCGCCAATGTGCAGCACTTGTCCGTCCAGCAAGCGGATGTACTGCGAAGGCACTTGAGGCACCATGCTGGCGTAGTAGCCGCTGCGGGCCACCACCTCTGCCAGCACCGCCGGACTGCTCACGCCGTGCAGCTTGAAAAACTCTGCCGTGGCCGCACCACCAAAAGAGTCTTGGCTGGCCACCGAGAGTCGGGCGCTTTGGTAGTCGCCCAGGCTGATGCACAAGGGCGCTTCAAAGCGCTGGCACAGCCAATGCGCCAGGCCCAAGTGGTCGGGGTGCATGTGGGTGGCCAGCACGCGCAGCACGGGCAGGCCTTGCAGTTCTTGCTCAATGACGGCCTGCCACTGCGCTCTGGACTCTGGCCTGTCCACGCAGCAGTCGACCACGGTCCAGCCTTCACGGCCGTTCAGGCAGTCGCGCAGCAACCACAGGTTGATGTGGTCCAGCGCAAAGGGCAAGGCCATGCGCAGCCAGCGCACCCCCGGCGCCAACTCCAGGCTGCGGCCCCAGTCGGGAAGCTGCTTTTCCAGGGGGTAGTGCAGCGCCTCTTCAAGTAAATTCATGGGTGGAGTGGGCCTGGGAAGTGCGTTATATTCTGAATTGGCATTGACGTTACGTAAACGTCACCTGGCCCATTGTAGGCAGACCGACCCGCAGGCTCTGCCTGCCACCTCGCCAGCGGGTGTTGCCGCTCTTGCACGATTTTTTATGGCCACGACCTACACCATCAGCGACCTTGCCCGGGAGTTCGACCTCACCACCCGGGCCATGCGCTTTTACGAGGACATGGGCTTGCTGCAGCCCCAGCGCGAAGGGCCGGGCGGGCGCAACCGCATTTACAGCGCCCGCGACCGCACGCGGCTCAAACTCACGCTGAGAGCCAAGCGCTTGGGCCTGAGCCTGACCGAGGCCAAAGAAATCATTGACACCTATGAGGGCCCGCGCGACACCGTGCCGCAGCTCAAAAAGTTTTTGGTCATTCTTGAGGGCCACAAGCGCCAAATTGAAGAGCAAATGGCCGACCTGCAGGCCAACCTCGAAGAGATCAAGGTCCACGAAAAAGAGTCGCGCTCCTTGCTGGCCAAGGCCGAAAAGCTGCTCACTTCGCGCAAGGCCGGCTGAGTCTGGCTTGTTTCAACCATTGAACACCTCACCCATGAACCACCCTGACGATGCCAGCGCCGCTGCGCTGTTTGAACGCGTGAACACCAGCTTTGTGCGCCAGGGCATGATGCAGCACCTGGGCGCGCGCTTGCTGCGTGTGGCGCCTGGCGAGTGCGAGTTGGCATTGCCCTACTCCGACAAAGTCACGCAGCAGCAAGGCGGCTTTCATGGCGGCGCCATGGGCGCCTTGGCCGACATTGCGGGCGGCTACGCGGGCTTGACCATGGCGCCTGAGGGCATGGAGGTGACCACCGTGGAGTACAAGGTGAACTTTCTGGCCGCTTTTCAGGGCGGTGAATTGCGCGCCACTGGAAGGGTGGTGAAAGCTGGCAAGCGCATCATCGTCACCACGGCCGAGGTGCTGCATGTGCAAGGCGACAAAACCCGTGTGTGCGCCACCATGCAGCAAACCTTGATGCCTGTGCCTAAAACCTACTGACCGCGCTGAACCACAGACAGTCAGAGCCCACCTCACGCCCACAGAAAGACCGCCATGAACCTGCCAGGACTCAATTTTCAGCTCGGGCAAGACATAGACGCCCTGCGCGATGCCGTGCAGGAATTTGCGCAAATTGAAATCGCGCCCCGCGCCGCCGAGATCGACGCCACCGACCAATTCCCCATGGACCTGTGGACCAAGATGGGCGGGCTGGGTTTGCTGGGCATCACCGTGCCCGAGGCCCAGGGCGGCACCGGCATGGGTTATTTGGCCCACATGGTGGCCATGGAAGAGATCAGCCGCGCCAGCGCGTCTGTGGGTTTGTCGTATGGCGCGCACTCCAACCTGTGCGTCAACCAAATCAAGCGCAACGGCAGCGAGGCCCAGCGCAGCAAGTACCTGCCCAAGCTGATGTCAGGCGAGCATGTGGGGGCGCTGGCCATGAGCGAGCCGGGCGCGGGCTCGGACGTCATCTCCATGAAGCTCAAGGCCCAAGACAAGGGCGGTTACTACCTGCTCAACGGCTCCAAGATGTGGATCACCAACGGCCCCGATGCCGACACCTTGGTGGTGTACGCCAAGACCGAGCCCGAGCTGGGCGCGCGCGGCGTCACGGCTTTTCTCATTGAAAAAGGCATGCCCGGCTTTTCAGTGGCGCAAAAGCTCAACAAGCTGGGCATGCGCGGCAGCCACACGGGCGAGCTGGTGTTCCAGAACGTGGAGGTGCCGGCCGAGAACATTCTGGGCAACTTGAACGGCGGTGCGCGCGTGCTCATGAGTGGCTTGGACTACGAGCGCGCCGTGCTGGCCGCCGGGCCCATAGGCATCATGCAGGCCGTGATGGACAACGTGGTGCCCTACATCCACGACCGCAAGCAGTTTGGCCAGAGCATTGGCGAGTTCCAGCTCATCCAGGGCAAGGTCGCCGACATGTACACCGTGCTGCAGGCGGGCCGCTCGTTTTGTTACACCGTGGGCAAAAACCTGGACCTGCTGGGCAGCGAGCATGTGCGCCAGGTGCGCAAAGACTGCGCCTCTGTCATCTTGTGGTGCGCCGAGAAAGCCACCTGGATGGCGGGCGAGGGCGTGCAAATTTTTGGCGGCAACGGCTACATCAACGACTACCCGCTGGGCCGCCTCTGGCGCGATGCCAAGCTCTATGAAATTGGCGCAGGCACCAGCGAAATTCGGCGCATGCTGATTGGCCGCGAGTTGTTTGCCGAAACCATGGCTTGAGACGCACCATGCCATTGCGTCACCTCTTGAGCCACAACCGCCAATGGGCGACCCAAATGGAAGCCGAACGCCCCGGCT
>CANHKH010000428.1 GCA_947460165.1 Comamonadaceae bacterium | reverse complement strand
TGCCACGCACGTCAGGCAGGCTGGCAAAGGCGGTGATGATCAGGCTGACCGGCGAGGTGACTTTGTGGGTATGACCGTTGTCGGACCACTGCGTGCGCATCGACAAGCTGTCTTTGCCCACAGGAATCGAGATGTCGAGCGCCGGGCACAACTCCATGCCCACGGCCTTAACGGTTTCGTACAAAGCCGCGTCTTCGCCCGGCTCGCCGCAAGCGGCCATCCAGTTGGCCGACATCTTGACGCGGGGCAGCTCGATGGGCGCGGCCAGCAAATTGGTGATGGCTTCGGCCACAGCCATGCGGCCGGACGCAGCGGCATTCAGCGAAGCCAGCGGTGTGCGCTCTCCCATGCTCATGGCTTCACCGGCAAAGCCTTGGTAGTCGGCCAGGGTCACGGCCACGTCGGCCACAGGCACTTGCCAGGGGCCGACCATCTGGTCGCGGTGCGTGAGGCCCCCAACGGCGCGGTCGCCGATGGTGATGAGGAAACGCTTGGACGCCACGGTGGGGTGGCTGAGCACGTCGATCACGGCCTTCTGCAAGCTCACGCCAGTCAAGTCCATTGAGGGCGACTGTCGCACCACGGTCTTCACGTCGCGGTGCATCTTGGGCGGCTTGCCCAGCAGAACATCCATCGGCATGTTGACGGGCGACTCTTGGCCTTTGTCTTCCAACACCAGTTGGCGCTCGTCGGTCGCCACGCCGATCACCGCAAAAGGGCAGCGCTCGCGCTCACAAAAAGCGGTGAACTGCGCCAAAGATTCCGGCGCGATCGCCATCACGTAACGTTCTTGGCTCTCGTTGGACCAGATTTCTTTGGGGGACAAGCCAGACTCTTCGAGCTTCACGGCGCGCAAATCAAACCGTGCGCCACGGCCAGCATCGTTGGTCAGCTCGGGGAAAGCATTGGACAAACCGCCTGCGCCCACGTCGTGGATGGCCAGGATCGGATTGGCCGGGCCTTGTGCCCAGCAGTGGTTGATGACCTCTTGCGCCCGGCGCTCGATCTCGGGGTTGCCGCGCTGCACCGAGTCAAAGTCGAGGTTCGCGGCGTTGGTGCCCGTGGCCATGGAGCTGGCCGCGCTGCCGCCCATGCCGATGCGCATGCCGGGGCCGCCCAGCTGAATCAATAAACTGCCCGCCGGAAATTCGATCTTTTTGGTTTGCTCGGCGTCGATCTGACCCAGACCACCCGCGATCATGATGGGCTTGTGGTAACCACGCACCACGCCATCCACGGTTTGTTCGTATTCACGGAAATAGCCCAGCAAATTGGGACGACCAAACTCGTTGTTGAACGCCGCGCCGCCCAGTGGGCCTTCGGTCATGATCTGCAAGGGGCTGGCGATGTGCTCGGGCCTGCCTCCCGGCTGGTCTGACATGCCGCCCCAGAGTTTGGACACGGTAAAACCTGACAAGCCCGCTTTGGGCTTGGAGCCACGACCGGTTGCGCCCTCGTCGCGGATCTCGCCGCCCGCGCCTGTGGATGCGCCGGGGAACGGTGAAATTGCAGTCGGGTGGTTGTGGGTTTCGACCTTCATCAGCACATGGTGCAAGGCTTGTTCGCTCTGATAAGCCGCGCCCTGCCCTGAAGTTCGGGCCACAAAGCGCTCCACCGTGTGGCCTTCCATCACCGAGGCGTTGTCCGAATACGCCACCACGGTGTGCTGGGGGCTGAGTTGATGCGTGTTGCGGATCATGCCGAACAGGCTCTTGGGCTGGGCCACACCGTCGATGGTGAACTCGGCGTTGAAAATCTTGTGGCGGCAGTGCTCGCTGTTCGCCTGAGCGAACATCATCAACTCCACATCGGTGGGGTTGCGCTTGAGACCCGTGAACGCGGTGACCAAATAATCGATTTCGTCTTCGGCCAGGGCCAGGCCCCAAGTTTTGTTGGCCGCTTCCAGAGCAGCGCGACCTCCGCCCAACACGTCCACATGGTCCATGGGCGCAGGCTCGAGCGCCGTGAACAAAGCCGCCGCCTCATCGCGGCTGGGCATGGCCGACTCGGTCATGCGGTCATGCAAAACGGCCGCCACCTGGCCCAGTTGCTCGGCACTCAGCTTGGCTGTGCCCAGTAGGCCCGACTTCATGGTCAAACGGTATTCCGTCAGGCGCTCTACACGGCGCAACTCAAAACCGCAGTTGTGGGCGATGTCGGTGGCCTTGGAGGCCCAGGGCGACACGGTGCCCATGCGCGGGCTGACCACGATCACGGGGCCGTCGGTGGGGCCAGCGAAAGGCTCTCCATAGGTCAACAAGGCCGAGAGGGTTTGTTTTTGAGCCTCAGCAAGTGGCGCAATCGTGGCCACCAGGTGAACAAAACGGGCCGAAATGCCCTGAATTTGCGGCGAAATGGATGCCAGTCGTGGGAAAAGCTGGGCAATGCGAAAGTCGCTGAGGGCGCTAGCGCCTTCAAAAGTCGTGATGTGCAGGGACACAGGGTGGCCTTGTAAAGAGACAGAAAACCGTCATTCCGGGGCCGCTGACTGGGGCTGGCCGGCAAAGGCGGTATTTTAACGGGGGAAACCCTGATTTAGCGGCGAGTTGGACAGATTCAGCAACGGTCTGACGCCAGAAAAAAAGCCGTGCTGCAGACGCAGCACGGCTTGACAGATCCGCTCAGGTAACAGCGATCAACCCAACACCGAAGTCGCCTCCATCTCACGTCGGATTTTGTAGGCGTGGGTGCTAGTGTCCATGGCCACGTCGTCCCAGGTCAAGCTCTGGCCTTTGGCCACGGGGCGAATGACCTTGACACCATGCGCCAAGCCCAGCGGCACGCCGCCCATGCGCTTAGAAGTGGCGGCCGGCAGCAGCTTGCCCCAGACGGTGTAACCGCCCTCGCCGTCCAGCATGTCGCCGGGCTTCAAGTCGCGTTTGGCAGTGGCGACCACGTCGGCGTTCCATCCAATGGCCACGCCCGTGGGTTCGTTGCGCAGGGCGACGCTCGCCACGCTCACACCCACTTCCAGGCCAATCAAATGCCAGCGTTTGTAGAGCGTGAAGTAACGCCCCGAAGGATCGGTGTGGGCGTTGTACTCTTCAAAGCAGTTCTTGATGTAGTCGGTCTCGGCCTCGACCGTGACCCACACGCCCATGCGGATGTCGTAAGGGATTTTGCGGCCATCGGTTTCCAGGCTCGATATCACCTCGACCATGCCCTTGCGCTCCAAGACGCCGCCTTCCGAGATCGGGCGGGTGACGTAAGGGATGTCTTCCACGCTGGCGGGCGGGTAAAGCAAGCCGTTGCTCGGCACGCCCAAGCCCGTGGCGTTGGACACCGCCGTGCTTTCAATCGAGGGCTTGGAGCCGTCCAGAAAACTGTTGAACATTTTGGGGTTCAGCCCGCCGCGCTCGGCCTGCTCGGGCGTGAGACCGTAATAGCCCCACACGGTTTCGGGCGTGGATTCACTGAAGTGCGGCAGCCACTTGTGGCCCCGGCCAGCTGCCACGACTGGAAAGCCGCAGGTGCGGGCCCAATCGACCAAATCACAAATGAGCGCAGGCTGGTCGCCAAAGGCCAGCGAATACACCACGCCCGCCAGTTGCGCACGGGTGGCGAGCAAGGGGCCGCAAAAAGCGTCAGCCTCTACC
>CANHKH010000427.1 GCA_947460165.1 Comamonadaceae bacterium | reverse complement strand
GCATGGTCAAAGTGCTCGCTGGACTGCAGCAAGGCCTTGGACGGGATGCAACCCACGTTGGTGCAGGTGCCGCCGGGGGCGGGGCCGCCAGTCGAGTTTTTCCACTCGTCAATGCAGGCCACGTTCATGCCCAGTTGGGCCGCGCGAATGGCGGCGATGTAGCCACCGGGGCCGCCGCCTATGACGATCACGTCGAATTGTTTGCTCATTTGAATTCCTTTGCGCACTGCCTTCAGTGCGCCAACTTGAGGGTGATGACACCACCGACGATCATCGCGACTCCTGCGAATCTGGCCATGGATGCGGCGTCACCAAAAAAAACCACGCCAATTAAAAAAGTACCTGCCCCGCCTATGCCCGTCCAAACCGCATAAGCGGTGCCGATCGGAATATCGCGCTGAGCCAGCCAAAGCAAGAAGCCGCTGATGGCCATTGAAACCACGGCCAGCACGATACCGCTTATGCGGTAAGCAGGTTGCTGAGACAGCTTGAACCCCAGGGGCCAGCCTATCTCGAACAAACCAGCCAGGAGCAGGTAGACCCAAGACAAATGGGGCTCAGATGTCGAACAACAAGCGTGCCGGGTCTTCCAGCGCTTCTTTCATGGCCACCAGGCCCAACACAGCTTCGCGGCCGTCGATGATGCGGTGGTCATACGACATGGCAAAGTAGTTCATGGGGCGCACCACCACCTGGCCGTTTTCCACCACGGCGCGGTCTTTGGTGGCGTGCACGCCCAAAATGGCCGACTGCGGTGGGTTGATGATGGGCGTGGACAGCATGGAGCCAAAGGTGCCGCCGTTGGAAATCGAGAAGGTGCCGCCTGTCATCTCTTCAATGCCCAACTTGCCGTCGCGCGCCTTGACGCCGTATTCGGCAATTTTCTTTTCAATGTCGGCAAAGCTCATTTGGTCGGCGTTGCGCAAAATGGGCACCACCAAACCGCGTGGCGAGCCCACGGCAATGCCGATGTCAAAGTAGCCGTGGTAGACGATGTCGTTGCCGTCCACGCTGGCATTGAGCACCGGAAATTTTTTCAAGGCATGGACAGCCGCCTTGACAAAAAAGCTCATGAAGCCGAGCTTGACGCCGTGCTCTTTTTCAAAGCGCTCTTGCATGCGCTTGCGCATCTCCATGACCGGGGCCATGTTGATCTCGTTGAAGGTGGTCAAGATGGCGTTGGTCGACTGCGACTGCAGCAGGCGCTCGGCAATGCGGGCGCGCAAGCGCGTCATGGGCACGCGCTGCTCGGGGCGCTGGCCCAGGTCCATGGCCGGGGCGGCCACTTGTGGCAGCGCCTGGGTGGGCACGCCCGTGGGAATGGGGGAAGCGGCCACTGGCGCTGCAGCAGCTTTGGCACCACCAGCCACGGCGGCGAGCACGTCGCCTTTGGTCACGCGGCCGTCTTTGCCAGAACCGGCCACAGAACCTGCGGCCAACTGGTTGTCGGCCATGATCTTGGCCGCCGCAGGCATGGCCACACCGGCCATGGCGCCACCGCTGGCAGCGAGCGCGGCCACGGGTGCGGCAGCAGCAGCAGCCGGAGCGGCCGCTGGGGCTTTGACACCCGCCACGGCCTCGGTGTCTATGCGGGCGATCAGCTGCTCGGCGATGACGGTGCCGCCGTCGGCCACCAGCAGCTCGGCCAGCACCCCGGCGGCCGGGGCGGGCACTTCCATCACCACCTTGTCGGTCTCGATCTCGATGAGGATCTCGTCCATGGCCACGGCCTCGCCGGGCTTTTTCTTCCACTTCAACAAGGTGGCTTCGGCCACGGATTCTGAGAGTTGCGGAACCTTGACTTCTACGATTGCCATGTGATTTCTCTTGATTTTTTAAACGTGAGGTTGTTCGGGGTCAGCGGCTGGACTCACTTGGTGAGCACAAAGCCTTTGAGTTTGGCAAAAGCGGCTTCTATCAAGGCCTTTTGCTGGTCTTGGTGCAGGTGGGCGTAACCCACGGCCGGCGAGGCCGAGGCGGCGCGGCCGGCGTAGCCCAGCTTTTGTCCAGCGTCCATGTTCTCGTGGATGTTGTGCTGAATAAAGAACCACGCGCCCTGGTTTTGCGGCTCGTCCTGGCACCACACGATGTCGGTGGCGTTGGGGTACTTTTTGAGCTCGGCCGCAAAGGCCTTGTGCGGGAAGGGGTAGAGCTGCTCCACCCGCAAAATGGCCACGTCGTCGGCGCCTTTTTCTTCGCGCTTTTTCACCAGGTCGTAGTAGACCTTGCCCGAGCAGGCAATCACGCGCTTGACCTTCTCGGCCTTGAGCGCCTTGTTCTCGGGGATCACCGTCTGGAAAATGCCTTTGGTGAACTCGGACACCGGGGAGGTGGCGTCTTTGTTGCGCAGCAGCGATTTGGGCGTGAAGATGACCAGGGGCTTTCTCAGGTTGCGCACCATCTGGCGGCGCAGCACATGGAAAATTTGGCTGGCCGTGGTGGGTTGCACCAGCTGCATGTTGGTATCAGCCGCCAATTGCATGAAGCGCTCTAAGCGGGCCGAGCTGTGCTCGGGGCCTTGGCCTTCGTAGCCGTGCGGCAGCATCAGCGTGATGCCGTTGACGCGACCCCACTTCACTTCACCCGAGGCGATGAACTGGTCAATCACCACCTGCGCACCGTTGGCAAAGTCGCCAAACTGCGCCTCCCAGATCACCAAGGTGTTGGGATCGTTGGAGGCGTAGCCGTACTCGTAGGCCAGCACCGCTTCTTCAGACAAGATGGAGTCGATCACCACAAACGGGGCTTGCTTGTCGGTGACGTTTTGCAGCGGAATATAGGTGCCGGTGTCCCATTTTTCGCGGTTCTGGTCGTGGATCACGGCGTGGCGGTGCGTGAAGGTGCCGCGCCCGCAGTCCTCGCCCGACAGGCGCACCGGGTAGCCGCTGGCCACCAAGGAGGCAAACGCCATGTGCTCGCCCATGCCCCAGTCCACATTGATCTCGCCCCGGCCCATGGCGCCGCGGTCGTCGTAGACTTT
Organism: Comamonadaceae bacterium; assembly: GCA_947460165.1. Classification (GTDB taxonomy): domain Bacteria; phylum Pseudomonadota; class Gammaproteobacteria; order Burkholderiales; family Burkholderiaceae_C; genus Polaromonas. The sequence continues at coordinate 623 of CANHKH010000427.1, read as the reverse complement.
TTTCACCAGCTGGTGTGGCGTGACGCCGGCCGGGATGGTGGTGATTTTTTCAGCCAAGCGCTTCCACTCGGCCTGGGGAATGGCGGTGTCGCCTGCGTCTGTCCATTTTTTGCCCAAAAAGGGCGCCCAGTCCACCGTGAACTGGGTTTTGAAGTTGGTCAGCACCGGCTCGCTGGTGTTCTTGCCCGCGTCCAGGGCCGCGCGGTAAGCGCGGGCCATCTCGTCGCCCAGGCCCTCGCCCAAGCCCTGGGCGGCCAACTTCTCGGCAAACAGGCGGCGGGTGCCGGGGTGGCTGGCGATTTTTTTGTACATCAGCGGCTGCGTCAGCGCTGGGGTGTCCTGCTCGTTGTGGCCGAGTTTGCGGAAGCAGACGATATCGATCACCACGTCCTTGCGGAAGGTCATGCGGTACTCGAGTGCCAGTTGCGCGGCCAGCACCACGGCCTCGGGATCGTCGCCATTGACGTGCAGCACAGGCGCCTCAACCATTTTGACGATGTCTGTGCAAAACACACTCGAGCGCATGTCGCGTGGGTCTGAGGTGGTGAACCCGATTTGGTTGTTGATGATGATGTGCACCGTGCCGCCCGTGGCGTAGCCTCGGGTCTGGGCCAGCGCCAGCG
>CANHKH010000426.1 GCA_947460165.1 Comamonadaceae bacterium | reverse complement strand
TCGGGGTCGTAAGGCAGCTTACTGAAGGTGTGCGGGTTGATGGTGAGCATGCTGGTGTTGCCCAGCAGCAAGGTGTAGCCATCGGCCGGGGCCTGGGCCACAAACTGCGCGGCCACGATGCCCGAGCCGCCGGGCTTGGAATCGATGAGCAGGGGCTGGCCGGTGTTCTTGCGGAACTCCTCGGCCACCACGCGCAAGGAGGTGTCCAGGGTGTTGCCAGGGGCAAAGGGCACGACGATGCGCACCGGGCGGTCGGGCCAGGCGGGCTGGGCCGCAGCCCACAGGGGCAAGGCCAGCAAGGCCAGGCACTTCAGCGCTTGGCGACGCAAACAGGCGATGTTCATGAGGTTCTCCATCTCAAACGGGTGGGGGAAACACACCGGCACGGGCGGCCAGTTGCAAGAGTTCATCGGCGAGCAATTCGGGCTGCTCCAGCGGCACCATGTGGCCGGCGCCCTCCACCCAGCTCAGGTGCGCGCCGGGGATGAGCGCGGCGGCCTCTTCAGACATCTCGGGCGGCGTGACCTTGTCCTCGCGGCCGCAGACCACGCTCACCGGCAGGGCCAAGGCGGCGAGCAGCGCGCGGTGGTCAAGCCTTGCGGCAATGGCCTGCAGGTGGCGCAGCCCGGCCTGCAGGCCCACGTCCTTGATGAATTGCTCGACCTGCTGCTGCAGGGGCTGGCCCTGGCTGGCCGCGCCCATGTTGAACTTGGCCACCTGGGCGGCAAACACTGCAAAGTCTTTTTGCATGGCCTGCGCGGCTTTCTGGCGGCCGGCCAGCGTGGCCTCGGTCTCGGGCCGCACGGCGCTGCCCACCAGGGCCAGAGCGCTGACCTTGAGCCCTTGTGCGATCAGGTGCTGCGCCACATAGCCGCCCATGGAAAAGCCGGCCAGCACCACGGGCGCATCACCGTGCGGTGCCAAGCGCGCGCGGGCAGACACAGCCATGGCGTCCATGCTGGATTCGGTGGCAAAGCCCAGGGCCTCCACGGCCCAGCCGCTGCGCTGGCGCAGTCGCTCGGCCACAGGCTGCCAGACGCGCTCGTCGTTGAGCATGCCGCCCAGGAGCAGGAACACGCCGGTCATGCCGCCCCCGCCATCTCGGTGGGCGCCAGCGAGCGCGCTTGCTGGCGCAGCTCGCGCTTGAGGATCTTGCCCACGGCATTGCGCGGAAGACTGTCCAGGCGCAGGAGGTATTCCGGGCATTTGTAGATGGCCACCTGCTTGTCCTGGCGCAGGTACTGCTGCAGCTCGGCCAGCGTCAGCGTCTGGCCCGGGCGCGCCACCACGCAAGCGCAGAGCTTTTCGCCCAGCACCGCGTCGGGCACGGCGACCACGGCCACTTCTTGCACCGCCGGGTGGCCGGTGAGCAAAGACTCGATTTCTTCAGACGAGATGTTCACGCCGCCGCGGATCACGATGTCCTTGCTGCGGCCCACATGGCGGTAGAACTGGCCGCGCTCACCGGCAATCTCAAAGAGGTCTCCGCTGCAGTAAAAACCTTGGTCATCAAAGGCGCGCGCAGTCAGTTCTGGCGCGCGGAAGTAACCGCTGAAAATGGTGGCGCCGGCAAAGCGCAGCTCGCCCGGACGCCCCGCCTCGTCGATGTCTTGGCCCGTGTCCAGGTCCACCAGGCGGGTGCGGATTTTGCGCGTGGTGGAGATGCGCCAGGTGTGGCCACCTGCACCCGCGCGCGGAAAAAACTGCGCGCGCAGGGCCGGGTCGGGCACATCGATGTCGCTGCTGGACAGCGCCGCGCCCTCGTTGGAGCCAAAGTAGTTGACGATGCGCACGCCAAAGCGCTCTTCAAAGCCCTGCACCATCCAGGGCGACAGCGGCGCCGAGCCCGAGCCAATGCGCGACAGGCGTTTGAAATCGATGCCTTCGAGCAAGGCCTCGTTCTGCAGCAAGGTGTTGAGGATGGCCGGCGGGCTGACGGTGTAGTCAATGCGCTCCGTGCGCAGCTGCTCCAGGAACACGCTCAGGTCAAAGGGCTGGTGCTGCACCACCGTGGCGCCCAGCACCAGCCAGGTGGCAAAGGCGGTGGACAGGCCCGCCATGTTGATCAGCGGAAAAGGGTTGAGCAGGCGCGCGCCGGGCTGCAGGTCGGCCGCCTCGATGATGGAGGGCGCCACCACCAGCCATTCGTTGTGCGAGCGCGGCACGCCCTTGGGCACGGCCTCGGTGCCCGAAGTCCAGCACACGGTGAACACGTCATTGGCGCTGACCGCCGCTGCGCGTTCGGCCTGGGCCAGGCGCTCTCGGCCCTGCGCATCGCACCAGGGCAAGGCGTCCAGCGAGACGCCCGCGCCCCAATGCAGCACATGCGCCAGGTGCGGGTGGCTGGGCACCAGCGAGCGCCACAAAGCCAGCGACTCGTGCTGGGCGATGCGCTCGAAGGTCAACACCGCCCGCGCCTGCGTGAGCGCCAGCACATGACCGAGCTCGTGTGCGCGGTACTGCACTGGCACGGGGGAGAGCACCAGCCCCAGCCGCGCGCAGGCGAGGTAGGCGATGAACTGCTCGACGCTGTTGGGCATCTGCGCCAGCACGATGTCGTCCTTGCGCAAGCCCAGGTCCAGCAGGTGCAGGCACAGACGGTCCACCTCCCGGCCCAGCTCGGCCCAGCTCAGGCGCCGCGGCGCGCCGTGGGCAAAGGCCGGCCGGTTGCAGGCATCGACCACGGCCTCGGCTTCGGGATGCTCGGCCAGGCGCTGCTCAAAGAGCTGCCACAGCGTCGTGCTGCCCCACCACTGGCGGGCGCTGTACGCCTGAACCTTGTCCGGACTGACGAGGACCATGGAGCTGTCAGTAGCCGCGCTGCAGCCGCTCGGCGCTGACCCAGGTGGCATGAAAGCCGTTGGGCACACGCACCGGGATGCGGATGCGCGCCACCGGGCCTTTGCTGATGTCGCGCGCATCGAACACCGTCACAAAAGACTGCTGGGCCACGTCGTCCCACATGAAGCCGACCAGGTAGCCGTCGTCCTCGGCCTTAGCGTGGTCGGCCGGCGCAAACGGCGGCTCGCTGTACCACTTGTGCACACCCTCGTGGTAGGTGGTGCAGCTGTCGCGTTCGAGGTCGTAGCGCACGATGCCGCAAAAACGTGGGTCCTCGGCGCGGTTGCTGCGGCCCATGAGCATGTTCCACGAATAGCGGGTCTTGTAACCCTGCATCCAGGAATTGATGACCGGGAATTCCTGGTTGATGATGTCGTCGATGACGCGCTCGCGCGTCTGGCCGGTGCGCAGGTTAAAGCGCCACTCGTAGAACATGAAGTCGTGTTCCAGGTTGGCCAGCATCTTGGGGAACCTGTCCACGTCCACGTTGCCGCGCCAGTCGCGCGGCAATCTGAACGGCGTGCCGGTCATCACGATTTCGGTGCCGCCTTGGCCGTCGTCCTCTTCCCAGGCGTTGGACACGTGGTACATGTAGGTGGGCTTGGCCTCGAACCAGCGGATCTGCTCGGGCGTGCCGTGGCGCGGGATCACGCCAAAGCGGGACGGCATCTCGTGATAGAACTTGAGCTTGTGGCGCCCAGCCTGGAAGGCGTCCATGTCATAAAACAGCGGCAAGTCATGCACCACCGAGTAGTTGGGCGTGAT
>CANHKH010000425.1 GCA_947460165.1 Comamonadaceae bacterium | reverse complement strand
GCGGGCGTCGTTGTCTTTTTCAAAGTGGGCGTGGGGGAAGGCCATGGCGCGCACGCGGTTGAATTCGTTTTCGCAGTGCTGCTCCAGGGTCTCGCCAATCATCTTGGTGGAGAGGCGCGCCTTCATGTCGCGCAGGCGTTCAATGGCCTCGTCGCGGTCTTTGAGCTGGGTTTCGTACTTGTCTTTGAGCGCGCTTTCGGCCAGCTGCTTTTCAAGCTTGGTGCGGTCTACGTCGTTGATGAGCGCGTCGCGCTGCTTTTCAATGGCGCTCACGGCTTGGGTCAGCGCCAGTTGCCTGGCGGTGTCCATGCCTTCGACCTTGGCCTTGAGGCTTTGGATTTCGGCGTCTTTGGTGCTCAGGGCTTGCTGCAGCTGGTTTTGCTGCTGGGCCTGCGCGAGTTTGGCGGCGGTGTGCTGGTCTTGGCGCGCCTGGGCCAGCTCGGCGGCCAGGGCGTCGCGTTCTTTTTCAACGCTGCTCAGCGCTTGCGTCACGGCCAGCTGCTGGGCCATTTGGCCGGTGTCTAGCTTGGCTTGCAGGGCGGCAATGTCGGCGTTTTTGGCGGCTGCGGCTTGTTGCAGCTCGCTGGCGGCTTGGCTGCGGGCGAGCTCCAGCGCGCTGCGCTTGTCTTGCTCGGCCAGTGCCAGCCTTTCATGCAGTTGCTGCTCGAATTGGCTGTCGCGCACCTGTTTGACGATGTCGGCGTAGCCAGACTCGTCAATCTTGAAGGCGGTGTGGCAGTGGGGGCAAATGATGTCGTGCATGGGGGGCTCCTGTGGGGCGTGAGCGTGTGGGGGCATGGTACCCAGCTCATGCGGCAGGTGGTGGGGTGTGTGCAAGCGCTGCTTTGAATTTATGGCTGGTCGGGGTCACGGCTTGAGCCTGGGGGCTGGGGCTTTGTACAGGTGGGGATGCGTGGGGCTTGGTTAGCTCTCCACGGTAGGGTATTGGCGGTCATGTAGGGTGGATTTCGGCCGTGTGTTGACATTGGCTACACATCAAGCTAGGATTTGTGTATCTATTGTGTATTCATTTGGAGATAGCTATGCGTGACGCCGCCATCAATTTGCGAGCCCTGCCTCAGCAGCGCGACCTGATCGACCAGGCTGCACAGTTGCTTGGGAAGAACCGGTCTGACTTCATGCTGGAGGCCGCCTGCGACAAGGCACAGTCGGTGCTGCTCGACCAGGTTTTTTTCAGCCTTGATGACGACAAATTCCGGCAGTTCACGGCTCTGCTGGATGCGCCTGTACAACCCAATCCTGGGCTTGAGCGCCTGCTTGCAGTCAAGGCACCTTGGGCTGGCGCATGAACTTGCGCCCCCCCGAGCCGCTGTCACCGGATCACCAGGTCCATTCATTCGCTTGCGGCGAGTCCGTGCTCGACGAATGGCTCAAGCGCCGCGCGCTGGGCAATCAAACCAGCGGTGCCAGCCGCACGTTCGTCGTCACGACCCATGAGCAAGAGGTCATGGCCTACTACGCATTGGCAGCAGGAGCCGTGGCGCACCAAGATGCAACACGGTCCATTCGCCAGAACATGCCTGATCCGGTGCCTGTGATGGTCCTTGCCCGATTGGCGGTCGACGCCCGGGCACAAGGAATGAAACTGGGTGCAGCCTTGCTTCGGGATGCACTGCAGCGCTGTGTGCTGGTATCCCAAAACACGGGGGTGCGAGCCATGCTTTTCCACGCCCTCAACGACCGTGCCCGCCAGTTCTACGAGCACTACGGTTTCAAGGTGTCACCCGCACATCCAATGACACTGATGCTGCGCCTTAATAGTTAATTGGGGTCGGGTACCAATTAATTCGTGCGGCGCAACCAAAAAGTAGGCGCCGTTGAACGGCAGCTCAAGCATATGCTTCAGGTTGAACTTGGTCTTGAAGCTCAGGCCTGCGCTGGTGTCGGCGGCTGGGTGCTCGTTCTGGGCGATGCGAAATTCGCCGCTGTAAAGACGGCTGGTTTTTGGGCTGGTTCCATAGGCACAGTCTGCACAAGTCCGTTTTGTCATTGCGATTACCACGGCCTACGGCCTCGTCACCTTATCCATGCCCCCAGCCAGACAGCTCCCATCATCAGGACCAGACCGGGCACGATACGCCAGGCGTAGCGCACGCCGCCGGCCTTGAAAGCCAGCACGGCTTTCATCAAGGTGTTGGTGCTCAGGCCCACCAAAATGGGCGTGACGGCTTGGTCGCTTGAAATCTTGCCGGCCGCCATCAATGAAGCGGCTGAGGCGGCGGTGGCGTGCGCATCGGCCAAGCCACTCAGTGCCGAGCCCAGCAGCATGGCACGCGTCCCAAACCAAGCGTTCAATCCCGCTGACACCAGCAAAATCAGGCTGACCATGGCGGCAAACACCACTGCTGTTTTCAAGCTGAACGCTCGGCCCGTGTCATTCACGGGATGTTCAGCCTGGCTGCCTGTCGATTTGCGCAGCACAAACACCAGCCCATAGAGGCTGGCCGCCAGACCGCCCAGCAGCAGTGGCCAGGCCAGCGCGCTCAACAGCGAGGTTTGAATCAGGCCGATGACCACGGTCATTTGAAGGATGGTTGCGATGGATGAAAGCGCCGCACCGGCGACCGCGCCGCTCATGAGGTTCGGCTGGCGTGACACGCGTTCCCCCATGGCGTAAACGGTGGCGGCGCTGGAGACAAAGCCGGCGGCAAACCCAGCCAAGGGCAGGCCGTAACGCGGCCCCAAGGACCGGGTGGCCACATACCCCAGTGCGCTGATGGCCATCACCACCACGATCAAGCGCGCCACCGCGTGCGGATTGATCGCCTCAAAGGGCCCCATGAAGCGGTCGGGCGCCAGGGGCAAGACAATCAAGGCCATGGCCGAGAACAAAATAATGTCTTTGAGTTCTTGGTCCGTGATGACGCTGCGAACAAAGTGATGCAGGCGCTCCCGCGCCGCCAAGAGCAGGGCCAGCACGGCCCCTGCGCCTGCGGCCAACAAGGCCTCACGCATGGCCAAAGCGCCCAAAAGACAAGTCAAGAGCAGCGCAAACTCCGTGGTCATGCCGGGATCTTGGTTTTCAATGCGTTGGTAGGCCACCAACACGCCTGCGCCCACCATCAATACCGTCACGGCCAGCACCAAGCCGTCGCCCAAGATCACTGCCACTGAACCCAGCAAGGCGCAGACCACAAAGGTTCGAATGCCGGCTGCGCCCCGTGTGGGCCCGGTGTCTTTGCGCCGTTCACGATCGGCCCCGACCAGCAGACCAAGGCCGAGCGAGACACACAGGCCGAGCAGCGTGGATTGGTCTGTGAAACTTGGAATAGTTGCTCTCCGGTGGTGGACTCTGCGCTGAGTCAAGGCGTCACCGACGCAGGCTCGCCGGGCAACAGCCCTTGGAGCTTCATTAGACTGCGATGCGCAGCCAGCGGCCAACTCTATTTATGGAAGAGGCTGACGCAAGCAATGCGGAAAAAAGTTCAACCTAAATCCGGCAGTTGGGCGCGGACTAGGGGCTGACGAAGCAGGTCTGTGGCTAGGCGCGAGTGCCCCCCGGACTGCCTGTCCGGGGGGTGCGAGCAACAACGCCAGAGGCCTGAAGCGGCAGACCTGCGGCCGTGCAGCGCTTTCACCCATGAGGTGAAGATCGTCGTGGGCG
>CANHKH010000424.1 GCA_947460165.1 Comamonadaceae bacterium | reverse complement strand
GCGAGATGCGAACCGCTTCAACGTCGAGCGCTGCACGGTTGATGATGGCGCCAGCGGCGCGCGCAGCCTTGATGGCCACGTTGAGCATGGGGTGGAGATTGGACGACATAAATTGTGTGAAGAACTGAACTGGCCCACGCACGATCGCGGCGGCGAAAGGTGCATTTTCTCATGAAAAGCCAAGCAAACCGTCGCTGGCGCGTCATAAGCTTTGGCGTTCACGCAGCCACTCCGGGGAACGGCGGGTGTCCAGCACGGCCAATACAGTGACTTGTTTGCCTTCGAGCAAATAGTAAATGGCAAAGGGAAAGCGGCTTCCTAAGCTTCGAAACGCGCCACTGGGTTGCAATTTGACGTGAACACCAGCGCTGATTTGCAGAGCATCAATGTCGGCATACAAACTGTTTAAAAAGTAAGCACCTATGCCAGCTTGCTGGTGTTCGTAAAACCAGTAAGCCGCCAACAAGTCGTCTTGTGCCGCTTGCGTGATCTCAATGGACTCGCAGCCATTCATGGCTTGCCTGGCTCAGTGGCTTGGGGTTTGGCGGGTCAGGGTGCGCAGGCGCTCTTTGGCTTGATCCCAAGGCAGACAGTTTTCCTGGCCTGACTTCAGGCGTTCCAATCGTGCGGCAAGCACCTGTTGGTGCCATATCGGAATCAGGTCTTCGGAGGGGTTTTGAGACAAGGACTGCCACAAAATTTCCATGGCCAGCAAGCTTTCCGCTTTGGGCAAGTCTTTCAGGTGGTCAAATTTCATGGTTTTTCCTGCAAGTCTGTTGGACCGGCTCAGTTTAGCAAAACGAAGCTTGAAGGGAAGCACCGGGCTCAGTCTATGGGAGCGTGGACAATCGGGGCATGCAAACGCGATTCATCTTGATAGAAACCAGCCATGCGGGCAACGTGGGCGCTGCCGCCCGGGCCCTGAAAGTCATGGGTTTTGACGATCTGGTGCTGGTGGCACCGCGCTGGCCCAATGTGCTGCGCAAAGAAGAAACCATCCAGCGCGCGAGCGGGGCCAACGACGTGCTGGCCAAGGCCCGTGTGGTGGGCACGCTTGAAGAGGCTTTGGATGGCGTGACCCATTTGTGTGCCACGGCCATGACGCCGCGCGACTTTGGCCCGCCCACCCGCTCGCCGCGTGAACACTTTGCCCAGCTCACCCAAGCGGGTGCGCCTGATCAGTGTGTGGCCTTCTTGTTCGGCTCCGAGCGCTTTGGCATGAAAAACGAGGACGTTTACCGCTGCCATGTGGCGCTTTCCATTCCCACCAACCCTCAGTTTGGCTCGCTCAATTTGGGCTCGGCCATTCAGGTGGTGGCTTACGACTGGCGGGTGGCATTAGGCGGTTTTCCGGTTCAGGACGCGGTGGCCCCGGCCGACAAAGCCGATGCGCAACAGGTGGCGGGCATGTTGACGCATTGGGAGCAGGCGCTGAGCGATATTGGCTTTTTGGACCCCGCCGCGCCCAAAAAGCTCATGCCCCGTTTGAACCAGTTGTTCAACCGGGCTGACTTGAGCCCGGAAGAAATCCACATCCTGCGCGGGGTGGCCAAGGCCATGATCCAGACGGCCAACGGCAAACGATAGACTTGGGGCCTATGTTTTCTCGCCTTCGCTCTGACATCCAATGCATCCTTGACCGGGACCCTGCCGCACGCACCGCCTGGGAGGTGCTGACCTGTTACCCGGGCCTGCATGCCTTGGTGCTGCACCGCCGGGCGCATTGGTGCTGGAGCCATGGCTTCAAGTGGCTGGGGCGCTTCATCTCGCATGTGTCGCGCTGGCTCACGGGCATCGAAATCCATCCCGGTGCGCAGATTGGCGAGCGGGTGTTTTTTGACCATGGCATGGGCATCGTGATTGGCGAGACGGCCCAAATTGGCGAGGGTTGCACCATTTACCACGGCGTCACTTTGGGCGGCACTTCTTTGTACAAAGGGGCCAAGCGCCACCCGACTTTAGGCCGCGATGTGGTTATTGGCGCGGGGGCCAAAGTGCTGGGCGGTTTTGAGGTGGGCGATGGGGCCAAGGTGGGCTCGAACGCGGTGGTGACCAAGCCGGTGCCGGCTGGGGCCACGGCAGTGGGTAACCCGGCGCGCATCATCCAGGCCGAACAAGACGCCAAGCGCGAAGAAGTCGCCTCGAAAATGGGGTTTTCGGCCTATGGCGTGACGCAAAACGACGACCCGCTGAGCCAGGCTTTGCGCGGTTTGATCGACAACGCGGCAGGTCAGGAGCACCAAATTGCCATGATCTGGCAAGCGCTGGAGCAGTTGTGTGCCCAGCAACACATGGCCATGCCAGGCGATGCCGCCAAACACGAGACCTTCGAGGCCGACAAATTCAACGAGTTGGTGGGTAAGTAGGCCTTACTGCGTGGCTGCCAAGACAGCCGCAGCTTTGAGTTCACGCCAGCGTTTGTCCAGGCTGCTGTAACGGGCCAGTGCATCGGGGTCTTCGCCGCTTTGGTGTTGGGCCAAGGCCTCATTCTTGAGGTTTTGCAAATGGTCGATCATCAGCATGTTGAGCAGGCGGCGCAGTTCCTGTCGGGCTTCTTGCGGGTCGGGTGGTGGGGCTTCTTCGCTGCCCGGTGTGACCCCCAGATTGTCCTGGGCCATCCAGCGGCGGGCATCGTCAGCAAAGGCCTGGCCCTGCATTTCGGCTTGCAGGGCAGACCAGCCCAAAGCGCCTTGTTCATGAAACTGTGATTCGAGCCAGGCAAACAAGGGACCATGCGGCGCAGGCTGTGCGCAGAGCATGGCGTGGTCTTCTCCGGCCAGGGTTTCCCACAGCGCCATATTGCTCAGCAGCAGACGGGCGGCATGGTCGGCGCGGCTGGCCGGTGGGGTGCGCGGGCCGGTGTAGACGGGCGGCTGATCGCGCTTGAAGCGGCTGTTGCCCTTGAAGCCGGGTGTCCAGTTGGGATTTTTGCGTGGCCAGTTGTTGCCGCCAGCCCCGGCGTTGCCGTAGCCACTTTGCCCGCCATAGTTGCCAGCGGGCGCGGGGTTTTGCGCATAGCCACCCGGCCATGCAGGTGGCTCGCCATACTGGGGCTCGTAGTGGTGGTATTCATCTCTGCTGGCCGAAGCCTGGCTGAAGGCTGCGTTGGCCTGCTGGGGCGAGGGTGTGGCGCTGCGGGCGGCGGGGGCAAACCGTTGATCACTGGCTGCTTGCTGGCCCCAGAGTTTTTCGAGGCCTGCAGTCTCCAGCTGAATCAGTTGCGCCAGTTCCGACAGCAATTGCTGCTTGAGCGCGCCGTCGGGCAGCAGCTGCCACAGCGGGCGGGCTTGGCTCGACAAACGGGCGCGGCCTTCAGCGGTTTGCAGGTCGCAGTCGGCGCTGGCCGCTTCGATCAAAAAGCGCGACAGAGGCATGGCCTGCTTGATCTGTTCGGCAAACGCGTCTTGGCCAAACTCGCGCACATAGCTGTCGGGGTCGTGCTCGGCGGGCAGAAACAAGAACTTGATGCTGCGCACATCGGTGGCGTAGGGCAGGGCACCGTCCAGCGCCTTGCGGGCGGCGCGTCGGCCGGCGGCGTCGCCATCAAAGCTGAAAACCACCGAATCGGTGAAGCGGAACAGCTTTTGCACATGGTCGGGTGTGCAGGCTGTGCCCAGCGTGGCCACGGCGTT
>CANHKH010000423.1 GCA_947460165.1 Comamonadaceae bacterium | reverse complement strand
GCGCCTGAGGAAAGCCTGATGGAAGCCTACGCTCTTTTATTGGCCGCCACGCTGAACGCGGGCACCGTGCTGGCGCTGGCCGCGCTGGGCCTGCTCATCAACGAAAAGGCCGGCGTGGTCAACCTGGGCGCCGAAGGCATGATGCTGTGCGCCGCCATCGCCGGCTTTGCCGCCGTGGTGCACACCGGCAGCGACTTGCTGGGCTTTGCCGCAGGCATGGGCGCCGGGGCGCTGCTGGCGGCCTTGTTTGGTGTGCTGGTGATTTGGCTGGGCACCAACCAGTACGCCACGGGCTTGGCGCTCAGCCTATTTGGCGTGGGCTTTTCGGCCTTTGTGGGCATCCAGTACGTGCAAGAAAAACTGCCCGCCCGGCCGCAATACAGCTGGCCCGTGCTGGGCGACATCCCGTTGCTGGGCCCGGCCTTGTTCAAACAACACCCCTTGGTCTATGGCGCCATGTTGATCGCCGCTGCACTGATTTGGTTCTTGTACAAAAGCCGCACCGGCTTGGTGCTGCGGGCGGTGGGCGAGTCGCCCGCCTCGGCCCACGCCCTGGGCTACCCGGTGCGGCTCATTCGCCTGGCGGCGGTGGTGGCCGGTGGCGCTTTGTGCGGGCTGGCCGGGGCCTATATCTCTGTGATTTACACGCCGCTGTGGGTCGAGGGCATGGTGGCGGGCAAGGGCTGGATTGCGCTGGCGCTCACCACCTTTGCCACCTGGCGGCCGGCCCGGGTTTTGCTTGGTGCTTACTTGTTTGGCGGCGTGACCATGCTGCAGTTTCACCTGCAAGGTGCGGGCGTGGACGTGCCCAGCCAAATGCTGACCGCCCTGCCCTATGTGGCCACCATCGTGGTGCTGGCCCTGATCTCGCGCAACCCCACTTGGATCAGGGTCAACATGCCGGCCTCATTGGGCAAACCTTTTCACCCTGGATGATCCCGGTTGATAATTGTTGTTGCTATTTTTTCTCCACCCCTGTCTTCTACCCAAGGAATTGACATGACAGTTTTTTCAAAGCGCTCGGTCCTCAAGCTGGCAGCCCTCACCACGGTGGCGGCGGCAGTGCTCGTGGGCTGCGGCAAAAAAGAAGAACCCAAGGCGGCGGCCCCTGCGCCCGTGGCCAAGGCCGAGCCCCTGAAGATTGCCTTTGCCTACGTGGGCCCCGTCGGTGACGGCGGCTGGACCTTTGCCCACGACAACGCGCGCAAAGCCCTGGAAAAAGAGTTCGGCGACAAAATCGTCACCTCTTTTGTGGAGAAAGTGCCCGAGAGTGCCGACGCCGAGCGCGTGATCCGCGATATGGCCAGCCAGGGCAACAAGCTGATTTTTGGCACCACCTTTGGCTACATGGAGCCCATGCTCAAAGTGGCTGCCGACTTCAAAGACGTCAAGTTCGAGCACGCCACCGGCTTCAAGCAAGCCGAGAACATGCGCACCTACGACAGCCGCACCTATGAAGGCGCTTACATGGCGGGCGTCATTGCAGGCAAGATGACCAAGAGCAACACGCTGGGCGTGGTTGCCTCCATCCCGATTCCTGAGGTCATCCGCAACATCAACACCTTCACCCTGGGTGCGCAGTCGGTCAACCCCAAAATCAAGACCCGCGTGGTCTGGGTCAACGAGTGGTTCAACCCACCCAAAGAAACCGAAGCAGCCACCTCGCTCATCAACGCAGGCGCCGACGTGTTGTTCCAAAACACCGACTCCAGCGCCGTGCTGCAGACCGCCGAGAAAATGGGCAAGCGTGCCTTTGGCTGGGATTCGGACATGACCGCCTATGGCCCCAAAGCCCACTTGGGCTCGGCCATCATCAACTGGGCGCCCTACTACATCAAGGCCACCAAAGATGCACTTGAAGGCAAGTGGACCGGCAACAGCGGCATTTGGTGGGGCGTGAAAGAAGGCGCCATTGACATGGTGTCTGTGGCCGCCGATGTGCCTGAAGACACCAAAAAGCGCGTGGATGAAATCCGCACGGGCTTGAAAGACGGCAGCTTGTCCATCTGGAAAGGCCCCATCGTGGGTCAAGACGGCAAGGAAATCCTCGCCAAAGACGCGGTGGCCGACGACAAGTTCCTCTCCGGCGTGAACTTCTACGTCAAGGGTGTGGAAGGCAAGGTGCCAAGCGGCAAGTAATCAGCGCTTGGCCCTGAATCAAAAAAAGCTGCCCTCGGGCAGCTTTTTTTTCGGATGCAAGCACGGCCCACGCAGGAGGATGTGCGCTCAGTCGCTTGGCGCGTTCAGCGTCAAGGCCTGTGAGGCCCCCTCCAGCGCCGGCGAGACCGGGCTGTCAATGACCCAGGTGGGAATGGCTTGCAAATAAGCGGCAAAGCGGCCCTTGGCTTCAAATCGGGCACGAAAAGGCGAGTCATTGAAACGCTCGCCCAAGCGCGGGACGATGCCGCCGCCTATGTAGACGCCGCCACGCGCCCCCAGGGTGAGCGCCAGGTCGCCCGCCACGCTGCCTAAAAAGCCGCAAAAAAGCGACACGGCTTGCTGTGCCATCGAGCCTGGCTGCGCTTGCGCGCCAGCCAGCACATCGGCCGGTGTGCTGAGCGTGAGGTCCGGGTCACCGCGCAAGCCATTCAAGGTCTGGTGCAGCGCCAGCAAACCCGCCCCGCACAGCACGCGCTCGGCCGAGACATGGCCGTAGCGCTGGCGCAGCACGCTGAGGACGTCCCATTCCAAGTCGCTCTGGGCACTGAGCGTGACGTGGCCACCTTCCCCCGACAAGGGCAGGCAAGCGCCTGGCTGGCCCATGGGCAGCAGGCCCGACACCCCCAAACCCGTGCCCGCACCTATGAGCGCCACTGCAGCGCCTGCGGCTGCGCTGCCAGGCCCCACCTGGCGCAGCTGATCTGGCCGCAGTTGCGGCAGCGCCAGGGCCAGCGCCGTGAAGTCGTTGAGCAGCAGCAAGCGCTGCAAGCCCAGGGCTTGCCGGGTCTGGTCTATGGAAAAAGCCCAGGGGTGGTTGGTCATGGCCACTTGGTCGCTGTGGACGGCCGTGGCGATGCCAAAGGCCGCGCAGGCCGGCGCCGTCAAGCCCTGGGCCCGCAAGTAGCTGTGCGCCGCGTCCACCAAGGTGGGGTGCTCCGCGCACAGCAGCACCTGCACATGGGTGATGGGGGCTTGGGGCTGGGCTTGCCAGCCAAAGCGGGCGTTGGTGCCGCCTATGTCGCCCAGCCAGCGGGGAAAGGCCGGAGCGTGTTGACCAGAGTTCGATTCAAACATGGTGGATGCTTGGCTGATGGGGTGGCTCAGTCACGGCCTTTCGGGCACAGCGCCTGCATCGCCAGAGGGATGGACCATCCACAAAGCCACTGGCGCCTGTGCTTGGTGCAACACGCAAGAAATCGGCAGGCGCTCTTGGCGTTCATGCAGGGCCAGTCGCAAGGTGGCAAGTTTATCGGCCCCGACCACGGGCAGCACCAACTGGCGCGAGCGCAGCAACTGCGCCAAGGTCTGCGTGACACGGGCAAAAGGTGCATTCGCCGGTGGTCGGGCCAGGTGCATGGGCAAGCAGGCCTGCGGGCAAGCCAAGTCCAGCGCCTGCGCCAGCTCCTGGGCGCCCGCAAAGAGCGAGGCGGTGTGGCCGTCAGCGCCCATGCCCAGCACCAGCACGTCGGCCGGCCCCAGCGCTTG
>CANHKH010000422.1 GCA_947460165.1 Comamonadaceae bacterium | reverse complement strand
TGCAGGCCGAACTTGCCGTGGCGCAGCGCCGTGGCAATGCCGTACTGCACGCTGAACTGGGCTTCATACGCATTGGAGGGCCGGCGTTTTTGCGACACCGGCTCGCAAACCACGGGCACAAAACCGGGGGCCACGCGCGCCACAATGTGCGAGAGCTCGCCTTGTGCCAGCGCGGGCCGCAGCGCCACGGCGGCGTCTATGCAAGCGTGCACGAAATGGCAGGCGGGAATGGGCTTGACCGCCACGCGCATCAGCTCCCAGACCTGGCCCAGGCCCTGGGTGGCCAGACTCAGTTGGCAATCGGCCAGGGCCGGGCCCAGGTGGCTGGCGTAAAGGCCGTACTGGCCCTCGTAGGCCGTCGATGGCCCGCTCATGCCGCGCCTGGCCAAGGCCACAGCCGCGATCGCGCTGGATGCCGCCCAGCCCGGGTGCAGGCGCTTGGTCCCCGCGCCCTCCTTGAGGAACTCCAACGTGCCAGCGGCCATGGAAAGAGCAATGCCCTGGGCCTGCACGGTCTGCGCGGCGTCCAGGCCCCACAGGCGTGCGGCAGCCACCACGCAGCCAAAGATGCCGGCCACGGCGGTGGGGTGAAAGCCGGCTTTGTGGAACACACCGCCGGCCACCAAGCCGACCCTGCACGCCACCTCCATGCCAGCCACGTAGGCCAGCAGCAGGTCGCTGCCCGAGCGCTCTTGCTGGCAGGCCACGCTGAAGGCAGCCGCCCACACCGAGGCCGTGGCATGCACCACGCTGCCGGGGTGGGTGTCGTCGTAGTCCAGGCCGTGGATCAGCAGGCCATTGACCAAGGCCGCATCGCGCGCGGGCAGCTGCGAACCCATGCCCATCACCGGCACCGGCCCTGCGCTGCCAGCCAAGTCTTGCACGGCCAGCAAGGTTTGCTGGGCAAAGGGGTAGCGGCTGGAGGCCAGGGCAATGCCCAGGGCGTCCAGCACCAGGTGCTGCGCCTGCAGCACCACTTCGCTGGGCAGGTCCCGCCACTGCAGGCCAAGGCCCCAGCGGGCATAGTGCGCGGCAATCGTCGTTGGGTCGGTGGCTTGCATGGCTTGGCTGGCTCAGTCGTCGACCGCGTGGCCGCGGCAGGCCACCAAGAAGGTGCGCTCAAACGACATGATCTCCAGACCGTCCTGGTTGATGCCGCGGGTGCGCACGGTGACGATGCCTTGGGTGGGGCGCGACTTGGACTGGCGCTTGTCCAGCACCTGGGTTTCGGCGTACAGCGTGTCGCCCGCAAAGACCGGGCCGCTCAGCCGGATGTCCTTCCAGCCCAGGTTGGCAATGGCCTTGGCGCTCACGTCGTTGACCGTCATGCCCACCACCACCGCCAGCGACAGCGGGCTGCTGATGAGCAGGCGGCCGAACTCGCTCTTCTTGGCAAACTCCATGTCGCAGTGCATGGGGTGCTGGTTCATGGTCAGCAGCGAGAACGAAATATTGTCATGGTCGGTCAAGGTCCGGCCCGGGCGATGCTCGTAGACATCGTTGATCTGGAAGTCTTCAAAGTAGCGGCCATAGGAGGCGCGGTAGCGTTGGGGGCCGATTTCGCGTGCAGTGATCATGTTGTCTCCTTGTTGGATGGGGCCGAGCGGGCTCAGGCCATGCTTTTTTCTTGGGCCAGGGTGGGGTAGTCGTTGTAGCCGTCGGGCCCGCCGCCGTAAAAGCGTTTGGTGATGGCTTTTTGGTAAGGCCCGCCCGCCTGTATGCGCTCGGGCAGGTCCGGGTTGGCCATCCACAGCCGGCCAAAGGACACGGCATCGATGGCGCCACGGCCTATCAGGGCCTGCGCCGTCTCGGGATCTATGCCGCCATTGGCGATGATGGGGCCGTCAAACACCGGGCGGGTGAGCGAGAGCATCTGGTCGCGGTCGAACTGGCCGGCCCAGAAGTTGGTGTCGGCCAGCTCCAGCCAGCCCATGCCACTTTTGGCCAGCTCGTCGACCAGGTAGCGGTAGGTGGGCACGGGGTCCGGGTCCAGCGCGCCGTTGAAGGTGGTGAAGGGCGAAATGCGCATGCCCACCCGGCCGGCAGGGAACTCGGCAATCATGGCCTGCATGCACCGCAGCGCAAACTGCGCGCGTGCTTGCGGCGAGCCACCGTAGTCGTCGCTGCGCTGGTTCAGGTAGGGCGAGAGAAACTGGTGCGGCAGGTAGCCGTTGGCGGCATGGAGCTGCACGCCGTCAAAGCCCACCTCGCGCGCTGCGCGCGCTGCGCGGCCAAAGGCGGTGATGGTCTCTTCGATCTCGGCCACGGTCATGGCCCGCGAGGGGCTGGCGCTTTTTTTGCGGAAGATGCCTTGCTCGTCGCGGCCCCAGACGGTGATGGCCTCGATGTTGTCGTTGACGCCCGAGGGCGAGAGCGGCGGGTCGGGCTGTTCGCGGTGGTCGGCGGCCACCCGGCCGCCGTGCCACAGCTGCAGCGCGATCTTGCCGCCGGCGCGGTGCACCCCGTCGACCAGCAGTCGCCAGGCCTGGATCTGCTCGTCGGTGAAGATGCCTGGCGTGCACTCCCAGGCGTTGGAGCGCAGGGCCACGTTGGTGGCCTCGGCAATGATCAGACCGGCGCCGGCGCGCTGCACATAGTGCTCGGTCATCATGGGCGTGGGCACGCGCTCGGGGGTGGCGCGCGAGCGGGTCAGCGGCGCCATCCAGATGCGGTTGCTCAGCGTCAGGTCGCCCAGTTGGAGCGTGGAAAACAAATCAGCCATGAGGGAAAAATCTCCTGGGTCAAAAAATCAAGACAAAGTGGGCACGGCCCAGGCATCGACTTCGGCGCCGCCTTCGCGCAAGGGCTTGATGCGCGCGTAAGCATCGGAATGCCAAAAGGCCTTGAGCTGGTCCATGCTGGGGAACTCGAGCACGATGAGCCGCCGGCCGTCGTGCTCGCCTTCCATCACCTCCAGGTCGCGGCCAATGGCGCGCACCTGGCCTCCGTAGGCGAGCATCAGCGTTTGCACGCCCGCTTGGTACTGCTTGTAGCGGGCCATGAAGGCCGGGTCGTCGCTGAGCTTGGCCTGGATGATGAACAGGGCGGCCATGGTCAGGGCAAAGGCTGCTCAAGTTGCGACACCAAAAGATCCTTGAGCTTGCCGCGTTCGACCTTGCCGGTGGGGTTGGCCGGAATCACGTCAATGAAAAAGTAGTGGCGCGGCCGCTTGAAGTCGGCGAGGTCCGCGTGCTGCAGGCAAAACGCATCCATGGCCTGCGCGTCGAGCGCAGCGTCCTTGCGCACGATGGCCGCACACACCACCTGACCCCATTTGGCGCTGGGCAGGCCCACGGCCGCCGCATCGGCCACGCCGGGGTGCTGAAACAAGATGTTCTCGACCTCGGAAGGGTGGATGTTCTCGCCGCCGCTCTTGATGGTGTGGTCCATGCGGCCCATGACCGTGATGAAGCCTTCTTCATCGGCCACCGCCGCATCGCCAGAAAAGTACCAGCCGTGGCGCAAGGTCTCGGCGGTCTTCTCGGGCCTGCCCCAGTAGTGCGAAAACAAGCTGGGGCCGCGCGCAATGAGCTGGCCTATCTCGCCCGGCGCGCAGACCCGCTCGGGGTCCACGCTGTCGGCGGGGATGACGCGCACCTCCATGTTGAGCGCGGCCTGGCCCACGCTGCCCAGCTTGTCGGGGCGGC
>CANHKH010000421.1 GCA_947460165.1 Comamonadaceae bacterium | reverse complement strand
CCTTTTGGTGTGGGAAGAAATGCCCTCGGCCTACCGCTTCACCACCACGGCCATCAAGCGCACAGTCAGCGAGTGGACGCAGGTGATTGAGCGCGACTACAGCCACCCCTGCATCATTGCCTGGGTGCCCTTCAATGAATCCTGGGGCGTGCCCGACTTGACCTCGCTGCAGCCGCACCGCAATGCGGTGGAGGCGCTCTACCACCTCACCCGCACCCTGGACCCCACGCGGCCTGTGATTGGCAACGACGGCTGGGAGGCCTCGGCCACCGACATTTTGGGCATACACGACTACGACAGCCAGCCCGAACACCTGGCCCAGCGCTACGGCTCCCTGGTGCGCGCCGACGAGGTGGTGGACAGGCGCCGCCCCGGTGGGCGCGTGCTCACGCTGGACGGCTACCCCCACCGGGGCCAGCCCATTGTGCTGACCGAGTTTGGCGGCATTGCCTTCATCAAGTGCCCCAGCAGCGCACAAACAAGGGCCTGGGGCTACGCCACAGCCGCCGACCAAGAAGAGTTTCACAGCCGCTACCGCGCGCTGATGGACGTGGTCAACGACATAGGCATGTTCTCGGGCTACTGCTACACCCAGTTTGCCGACACCTTTCAAGAGGCCAACGGCCTGCTGTGCGCCGACCGCACACCCAAGCTGCCGCTGGAGGTCATTGCCGCTGCCACGCGCAAAGAACCGCCTGTGCTCACCGCGCTCCATGTGCAGACGCCCATCTTGGCGCAGTCCAGCCTTGTGGAGGGGGACCCCGAGCAAGAACTGGACGCCCAGTCCTGAGACTGAACTCCAGCGGACAGGAGCTGGTTTGCAGGGGAATCGTGCAGGTCAGCGGGCATCACCTCCTGCGAAAAATCGCCGGCTGGCCGGCTCCTGCAAAAGACACAAAACAGAGTTTGCCATCAGGGTCCAAGCCCTCTCGGCGACTCCTGGCATGAGGTGCCCATGGCCCAAGCCCCCAGCCTGAGCGGCCAGTCGCCTACATTGGCGGTGTGTCTTGGCGGGCGCTCACCAACAAGTCCCAGGCCGCCATGAACATGGCCGCAATCACCGGGCCAATGACAAAGCCATTGAGCCCAAAAAGGGAAATGCCGCCCAAGGTGGACAGCAGCACCACATAGTCGGGCATTTTGGTGTCTTTGCCCACCAAAATAGGGCGCAGCACGTTGTCCACCAGCCCAATGACCAAGACACCAAAGGCCATCAGCACACCGCCTTGCACCACGCTGCCGGTGAGCAGCAAATAAAGGGCCACGGGCAACCACACCACCGCCGCGCCCACCGCAGGCAACAGCGACAAAAAGGCCATGAGCACCCCCCACAGCACGGGCGCTTGCAGGTCCAGCGCCCAAAAAATAAAGCCGCCCAAAGCGCCTTGCACCATGGCCACCACGATGTTGCCCTTGACCGTGGCCCGAATCACCGTGGCGAACTTGGTGGCCAAGCTGCGCTTGACATCGAGCTGCAGCGGAATGGCCTCGCGCACACGGCGCACCAGCTGGTGGCCATCGCGCAAAAAGAAAAACAAAATGTAGAGCATGATGAAAAACGCCATCACCAAGTTGAAGGTGTCTTGCCCGATGCTCAGGGCCTGCGTGGCAAAAAACTGCGAGCCCTTGGTCAGCCCCGCAGTCACACGCTCTTGCAGCAGGCCCAAGGTGCCCAGCCCAAAGCGGTTGAGCAAGCCTGACAACCAGGCAGGCA
Source organism: Comamonadaceae bacterium (assembly GCA_947460165.1). Lineage (GTDB taxonomy): Bacteria > Pseudomonadota > Gammaproteobacteria > Burkholderiales > Burkholderiaceae_C > Polaromonas. The sequence goes on along the minus strand of CANHKH010000421.1, from coordinate 1,959 downwards.
GCGCCTCGTACATTTGCTGCAGGTAGCGTGTGAAGCTGATCTCACCCGACTGCATGCGCGCGTACACCACGCTGGCCTCTTGCACCAGCATGGCCGACACCAAAATCAAGGGCAAGACCACCAGCAGCACAATGAGCGTCAGGCTGATGACCGCCGCCAGATTGCGCTTTTGCGGCAGCCGTTGCGTCAGCCGCGCATGCAGGGGCGCAAAAATAATGGCCAGCACCGCCGCCCAAAACAAAGCGCCATAAAAGGGCAGCAAGACCCAGCCAAAGGCCAGGGTGACCAGCGTCAACAACAGCAAAAAAGACTTATCTTCCAGGGTGGCAAGACGCTCAGGGTTGTTTTTCATGGGCAGTTTCATCCAAATGCAGGTCTGATGGTAATGGCTGCGCGGCGCCAGGCCATGCGCCTGCCCAAGAACCCATGCGACAGCCAAGCGCCCAAGCCCAGCCATGCACTACCATGCGATCGCCCATGAACACCGCCAGCGAGCTGTCCTACACCGTGGCCGTGCGCACGCTGTGCGAATTCACGGCCAGACGGGGCGACCTGGACCTGCGCTTTTCACCCAGCCCCAGCGCCCAAGAAGGCGTGGCCGGCCACCAGTTGGTGGCCGCCCGCCGCCCGCCCGGCTACCGCACCGAAATCTCGCTCAGCGGTAACCACCACGGCCTGGTGGTGCGCGGGCGGGCCGATGGCTTTGCTTCTCACCTTAAGCAGCTCGAAGAAATCAAAACCTTCAGGGGCGATGTGCACGGCATCACCGAGGCCCAGCGCCAGTTGCACTGGGCCCAGCTCAAGGTCTATGGCCACCTGATGTGCGCGCAAGAGGGTCTGGCCGAGCTCAGGCTGGCACTGGTCTACTTCAACCTCGACGAGCAGCAAGAAACCGTGCTGCTTGAAACCCACGCCGCCCAGGCGCTGCACGCGTTTTTTGAGCAGCAGTGCGCCGCCTTCATGGCCTGGGCCCAGCAGGAAGCGGCCAACCGCTTGGCCCGGCAAGCCGCCTTGACCGCGCTGAGCTTTCCCCACCCGGACTTTAGGCCCGGCCAGCGCGAGCTGGCCGAGGCCGTGTGGCGCTCGGCCACCAGCGGCCAGCCCTTGCTGGTGGAGGCGCCCACCGGCATAGGCAAAACCGTGGGCACGGTGTTCCCAGCCCTCAAAGCCATGGCCGCCGAGGGCAAGCCGGCGCTCGACAAGCTGTATTTCTTGACCGCCAAAAGCTCGGGCCGCTCACTCGCGCTGCACGCCTTGGAGCGCCTGGCAGACACCGCACCTGCCCCAGGCGGCTTGCCGCTGCGCGTGCTCGAACTGGTGGCCCGCGACAAGGCCTGTGAGCACCCGGACAAAGCCTGTCATGGCGAGTCCTGCCCGCTGGCATTGGGCTTTTACGACAAGCTGCCCGCCGCCCGCCAAGCTGCGGTGAGCCTGCCCGCCATGGACAAGCCCGCCCTGCGCCGCCTCGCGCTGGACCACGGTGTGTGCCCCTACCATTTGGCGCAAGACCTGCTGCGCTGGGCCGACGTGGTGGTGGGCGACTACAACTACTACTTTGACAGCCACGCCCTGCTCTACGCCATGGCCCGCGCCCAAGAGTGGCGCGTCGCTGTGCTGGTGGACGAGGCCCACAACCTGGTGGAGCGGGCGCGGCAAATGTACAGCGCCGAGCTCGACGAGCTGGCCCTGGCCCTGGCCAGGCGCGCCGCCCCCAAGCCCCTGAAAAAAGACTTTGACCGGCTGCGCCGCCGCTGGAGCGAGCTGGTGCAAGGCCGCCCGGCCTACAGCGTGCTGGACGAGGTGCCCCAGCCCATGGTGCTGGCCCTGCAGCAAGCGGCCAGCGCTATCGGGGCTTGGCAGACCGAGCACCCCAGCGAGCTCAAGCCCGAGCTGCAGCGCTTTTTCTTTGACCTGCTGGCCTTCAACGAGCGCGTGCACACCCTGGGCGAGCACAGCTTG
>CANHKH010000420.1 GCA_947460165.1 Comamonadaceae bacterium | reverse complement strand
GCATCAGGCACGAGCGCGGTCAGCATGGCCAGCATGCCAAGCACGCCCAAGAAGGGCACCGGCTTTAAGCAAAAAACTTCGCAGCCAGACCGTCGACTCTGCACAGCTTTGATAATGGGAGTGTGAATGGGTTAGAGATTAGCCGATCATACTGACTTAAGACGCAAAACCTGCGTCTAAGCCAGAGACCAGTTGCAGGTGCGAGCTGTCAACCTCAATCTGCAGGGCGTAAACCGTGCGTGGCGTGCGCATGCCGGCCAGCAAGAAGTCACCAAGTTTGTGCACTTCGGTGTAGCCAGACTGTGCCAAGGCCTGAGGCCCCACCAGCACGGGGTAGCCAAGCTCGGAGGTGAGTTTTTCTAATCGAGCGGCAACGCTGACGGCCTCGCCCATCACGGTGTGAACGCGGCGGCGTGCGGGGCCAAAAGAGCCCACCATGACAGGGCCGGTCTCAATGCCAATGCCAATGTCAAGGGGCGGCGTCTTTCTAGAAGCCACCCTGGGCAGCTGGGCAACGCCCTCTTTCCAGATCACTTCGGCCGCTTGCAAAGCCTTTTGGGCGTGCTGGTTGCAAGGGCTAGAGCCGTTCCATACGGCAGTAAGGCCGTCTCCCACCATTTGTTCAACCACGCCGCCGTGCTCGGTCACGATGCGGTCGAGGGTGGTGTAGAACAGGTGCAGCACCGTGGCCGCGTCTTCTGGAGCGCGCTCTTCGCAGTAGGCGGAGAAATTACGCAGGTCCACCAGCATGACGGTGGCCTCGCGGGTTTCGGCCACCACCTGGGCGGTGGGGCCCTCAAAGGCCACGCGGCGGGCAGCGCCTTCGGGCAGGTAGCTAGACAGGTTTTCAAACAAGCGCTCGCGCTCTGCGCGCACACGAAGCATTTCTGAGGCCGTCAGGAGCACCGCAGTCAAGGCCACGAACATGGCCGGCTGACCCCATCCGAGCCACTGGTGCCAAACCAACAACAAGGCGGCATGCAATGCAAAGATGGAGGCACAAGCGGCCAAAGCCACCAGGGGCATCACCACGGCAGCTTTGGGGCCGGCTGCGCGCAAGGAGAACACGAGCACCAACAAGGCCGCCAAGCCAGTGACCAGTGGCCAAAGCGGGGCCCATGCGGGGACGAAAGGCGTGCGAGCATCGAGCGCGGCCGACATCATTTGGGCGTGTACTTCAACACCGCCCACGGCGCCGCCTTGCGGTGTAGGCACAGCGTCACCACCTCCAAAGGCCGTAGAGCCCACGAGTACCCAAGCGCCCTTGAGCATGCTGGGGGGGACTTTGCCCTGCAACACGTCGACGGCGGACACCGAGGCAAAACCATCGCGAGGCATTTGATACGACACCCGCAGCTGGCCCTGAGCATCTAAGGGCAGTTGCAGGCCTGCGACATCAAGCAACTGGGCGCTGCCGGCGCTGAACAAACCGGCCTGTGTTTTGTGCCAAACAGGCTGCGCGCCCGTGGCAGCCGCCAAACCAGCCACGGCCAGTGCAGGGTAGGCCTGGCCTTCGTAGCAAACAACGGCGGGCACGCGGCGAATGCTGCCGTCAGCATCAACGATGGGGGTGATATGGCCCACGCCTGCGCTGCTTTGGGTCAACAAAGTTTGGGCACCCATGAAGCCAAAGGCGGGGGTACCAAGAGGATTTTGTGCGCTGTTGTTTGGAGAACAATTGCCCATGGCACCTGCCAGCTCACCCGACTTCAACTGGGCTTGCGGGCTGAGCGCAAACAACTGAGAAATGACGCTAGGCGCACCAGACTTGAGGGCAGCTGCCAGCTTTTGATCTTGGACGGGGTCTTGGGCACCTTCAAAAAGGACATCGACAACCTTGAGGTTGACGCCATAGGCATCAAGGCCTGAGAGCAAAGTGGCCACTCGCTCGCGTGGCCATGGCCAAGGGCCTAAGGCCTGAGTACTTTTTTCGTCAATGTCGACCACCACCACGCGGCGCTCGGTAGCGTCAGGGTTGGCCAAGGACCAAGTGCGGCTGGCCAAACGCTCTTCCCACTGTTGCAATTGGGGCGCCCAAACCGCAGAAGCCAAAGCCATGAGAAGCACAGCCACGACAGACACTGCGGCGTAAAGCCAGAGGGGTTTTTTAAGGAGTGTGGCCAATTTCATGGTGCAACTGGCTCAACGGCCCCAGAGGGTGGCGCCCACAAAGGTGCCACGGCCAATCAGGGTTTTAAAGAGGTAGCCTGCTTGGCGTGCGTCTAAAGATATGGCGCCAGCCATGCTGCTGGTAGGAGCGGCTTCAGGGCCCGAGCGGCCCAAAAAGATGCCAGTGCCGGCGTTGATGTTGCCAGTTTGACTGAAGCTTTGAATGCCTGTTCCCTCAGCGCTGAGGCCCAGTTGTGTGGCAAAGGTCTTTGCGCCAAAGTCAATGGACAGAGTGCCAGAGGACACGGTGGCAGGCAGCATTTCGTTGGCAGCATTTCGGTAGTAGGCCGAAGAAGACTTCAGTCCAAAGTCGGTCTTGGTGGTCAGGGTGGGCAGCACGTTGATGTTGCTGGGCTCACGGAACAAGAAGTAGTAGCCATCGCCCACCGTCACTTCGTTGCCGCGCATGGCATCGAGGAAGGGCACTGTGAGGGCGTCGCTGGCAATCGGGTCACGGGCCCAGCGGCCCCAAATGAGGCGGTTGTTGCCTACGGCATTCAAGGGATTCTTGGCTTCGGTGTCGGAGGCCAGTGGTTTTTCTGCTGCGTCACGCACCTGTCGGTCAAGCTGCAGGAGTTTGCTGTTGTCGGCTTGGCCGGGCTTGGTCACGTTTTGAAAGCTAGGGTCCGTGGTGCCCAAGCGGTAAACCAGGGCCTGGCCCAGCATTTCTGAGGTGAGCTCCTTGGCGCGGGCGGTGTTGCACACGCCCAAGGTATCGGCCTTGCAGCCGCTGTCGAAGGGTGCCATCACAATGGCGCCTTGGTTAACGGTGACGCGAATGACGTCCTTGGACACTTGGGTGACAAAATCGGTGCCCTTCACGCCGATGGCCACCAAGGGGGTATTTAAGCGAAAGCGCTCTTTGGCGGCCTGGGCTGCTGCGCCAGAAATGGAGCGGGCCTCGCCAGAGTCGAGGCTTAAGCGAACCACAGAAGCTGCTGGGTCAGCGGGGCTGTATTTGAATTCGTGGATGCGAAACACCGAGTTAGGACGCACACTGACGCGGGCGCCATCAATGAAGCGGATGTGAACATGGCCGTTGTCGGTGGTGCGAATCACGTCGCCCTCTTGCACCGAGCCGCCCTTTTGGGGCTCTGTGGCGCCTTCGGCGCGGTCAATTTGCGATTTGCCAATGGTGAGCGTGACCTCGCCTACCACCTGGGCGGCCTGAGCCAAAGAGCCAAAACCCACAAAAATCAGCGACAACGACAGTGCTACACCCATTGCCCAAGCGCGGCTTAGCGAACGTGTCGCTAATGGCTGGGTAAGGAAGAGGGCCTGAAGTTTCATGTTGGAATGCAATATTGGTCACGAGTATAAAAAGGAAAGGCTTGGCAAACATGTGCGCAAGATCACACGCCCAGCAAAACAAGGCCGTTGCATGGGGCGTCCCAGAGGGCTGATTAACCCCTAAGATACGGGGTTGAAATTATGGCCATCCACCCATCTCTCCTGCAGCAATTTAGCCTGATGCGACTGTTTCCAGCAGACGCACTGGCCACGCTTGCCG
>CANHKH010000419.1 GCA_947460165.1 Comamonadaceae bacterium | reverse complement strand
TGCCGCTCTTGGTGCCGGTGCTTATTTTTGGCGCAGGCGCGGTGGAGGCGCACCAGGCCGACTTGGGCGCAGGGGCGCATTTTTCAGTCTTGGGCGCCTTGCTGCTGCTGGCCCTGGTGGCCGCGCCCGCCGTGGTGGCAGCGGCTTTGCGGATTGCGGTGGAGTAGCTTGCAGTGAACAGTCTTTTTTACTTCGCCGCGCCCCAGCGCTTTTACCCCCTGGCCGGGCGCCTGATTCCCGGCCTGTGGCTGGCTGCCGCCGTGCTGGGCCTGTTGGGCTTGTACCTGGGCCTGGTGCGCGCGCCAGTGGATGCGCAGCAAGGCCAGGCTTACCGCATCATCTTTGTGCATGTGCCTGCGGCCTGGATGTCCATGCTGATTTATTTGGCCATGGCGGGCTGGGCCGCCGTGGGCCTGGTGTTCAACTCGCGCTTGGCGTCCATGATGGCTTGCGCGCTGGCGCCCACGGGGGCCATCATGACTTTTTTGGCGCTGTGGACGGGCGCACTCTGGGGCAAGCCCACCTGGGGCACCTGGTGGGTCTGGGACGCGCGGCTGACCTCGGAACTGGTGCTGCTCTTTTTGTATGTGGGCTTCATGGCTTTGCACGGCGCCATTGAAGACGTGCGCCGCGCCGACCGCGCCGCCGGTTTGCTGGCGCTGGTGGGCGTGGTGAATGTGCCCATCATTTATTTTTCCGTGAAGTGGTGGAACACCTTGCACCAGGGCGCCTCCATCAGCCCCAGCGGGGTCAGCATGGCCACCCCCATGTTGGTGGGCATGCTGGTCATGACCCTGGCCTTTTGGGCGTACTGCATCGCGGCGGCGCTCATGCGCGTGCGCCTCATCATCTTGGCCCGTGAGCAACACACGGGCTGGGTACAACAAACTTTGGAGGCGCCATGAGCTCCTGGACATCCTTGTCTGAATTTGCCGCCATGGGGGGCTACGGTGTGTATGTGTGGGGCTCGCTGGCCATGTGCGCGGCGTGCATGGCGCTGGAGCTGCTCTGGCTGCGTGGCCGGCGACAAGCCTTGCTCCATGAAGCTCAGCTGCAGGCTGGGCTGGATGCTGGGCTGGGGGGGCAATCATGAGCGCGCGTTCCAGGCGCTTGTTGTGGCTGCTGCTGGGCGTGAGCGCGTTGGGTGCGGCCACGGCGCTGGTGATGAACGCGTTTCAAAGCAACTTGGTGTTTTTTTTCAGTCCCTCGCAGGTGGCCGCCAAAGAAGCGCCCGTGGGCCGCAGCTTTCGCGTCGGTGGCTTGGTGCAAGAAGGCAGTGTGGTGCGCGAGCCCCAGGGCCTGACCGTGCGCTTTGTGGTCACCGACACGGCCCACACCGTGCCTGTGAGCTACACCGGCTTGTTGCCCGACCTGTTCAATGAGGGCAAGGGCGTGGTGGCCCAGGGCCGCTTGGGCACCGACGGCGTGTTTCGCGCCGACCAGGTGCTGGCCAAGCACGACGAAAACTACATGGCGCCCGAGGCCGCCGCCGCCTTGGCCCAGGCCAAACCGGGCGCGCCGCTGCCTGGCGCCACCACCTTGGTGAACAAGCCATGACGGTCGAATTTGGCCATGTGGCCTTGATCTTGGCGCTGGTGCTGGCGCTGGTGCAGGCGATTTTTCCGCTGGCCGGTGCCCACACCGGTCAGCGCGGCTGGATGGCGCTGGCCCGGCCGGCCGCCATGGGGCAGTTTGCGTGTGTGCTGCTCGCTTATGTCTGCCTGGTGCATGCGTTTTGGGTGGGCGACTTTTCGGTGCGTTTGGTGGCCGAGCATTCGCACAGCGACTTGCCGCTGGGCTACCGCATCACCGCGAGCTGGGGCAACCACGAGGGCTCCATCTTGCTGTGGTCGCTGATTTTGGCTGGTTGGACGCTGGCCGTGGCCTTGCGCTCGCGCGCGCTGGACGACGCCACCCGTGCCCGCGTGCTGGGCGTCATGGGCTTGGTGAGTTGCGGCTTTTTGCTGTTCACCCTGTTCACCTCCAACCCCTTTGAGCGCCTGTGGCCCGCGCCTGCCGACGGCCGCGATTTGAACCCGCTGTTGCAAGACCCAGGCATGGCCATACACCCGCCCATGCTTTACATGGGCTACGTGGGTTTTGTGGTGGCTTTTGCCTTTGCCGTGGCCGCTTTGCTGGCTGGCCGCCTGGACGCGGCCTGGGCCCGCTGGTCCCGGCCCTGGACCACGGCGGCCTGGTGCTTTTTGACGCTGGGCATCGCGCTGGGCAGTTTTTGGGCCTACTACGAATTGGGCTGGGGCGGCTGGTGGTTTTGGGACCCGGTGGAAAACGCCTCATTCATGCCCTGGCTGGTGGGCACGGCCCTCATGCACTCGCTGGCCGTGACTGAAAAACGTGGCTCGCTCAAGCTGTGGACGGCGCTGTTGGCCATCTTGGCGTTTTCGCTCTCGTTGCTGGGCACTTTCATTGTGCGCTCTGGCGTGCTCACTTCGGTGCACGCCTTTGCCACCGACCCCGAGCGCGGCGTGTTCATCTTGATTTTCCTGGCCCTGGTGGTGGGCGGCTCGCTCACCTTGTTTGCCCTGCGCGCCTCGCGGGTGGGTTTGGGCGGGCCCATTGAATGGGTCTCGCGCGAGGCCATGCTTTTGGCCAACAACGTGCTGTTGCTGGTGGCCACCGCTGCCGTGCTGCTGGGCACGCTCTACCCGCTCTTGATCGACGCGCTGGGCTTGGGCAAGCTGTCGGTGGGGCCGCCTTACTTCACAGCGGTGTTTGTGCCGCTCATGACGCCTGCGGTATTTTTGATGGGCGTGGGACCGCTCATGCGCTGGCGCCAAGACCAGGCGCTGGGCGTGGCCTTGCGCCTGCGCTGGGCACTGGGCGTGAGCTTGGCCAGTGCTCTGGGCGCGGCGGTGGTCCTGCAAGCCTGGTCGCCCATGACGGGCCTGGGCTTGTTTTTGGCTTGTTGGGTGGCGGCCACCGGCGTGGTGAACGTGGCCGAGCGCCTGGGTCAACACCCCGCACCTTCTTGGCTGGCCCGCTTGCGCGCCCAGCCTGGCAGCTACTGGGGCATGACCGTGGCGCACTTCGGGATGGCGGTGTTCATTGCCGGCGTCACGGTGGTGGGCAGTTTCCAGAGCGAGAATGATGTGCGCATGGAGGTGGGCAGCAGCGCCAGCGTGGGTGGCCACGACTTCAAGCTCGAGTCCGTGGCGCTGGTGCAAGGCCCCAACTACACCTCGGCGCAGGCTGTCCTCAGCGTGAGCCGGGGCGGCCAGGCCGTGGCCGTGCTCAGGCCAGAGCGCCGCATTTACAAGGTCAGCCGCATGGCCCTGACCGAGGTGGCCCTGGACCGTGGTTTCACCCGTGATTTGTACGTGGCCTTGGGCGCGCCTGTGAGCAGCACCGCCTGGAGCGTGCGGCTGCACCACAAGCCTTTGGTCAACTGGATCTGGGGCGGCTGCCTCCTGATGGCCTTGGGCGGCGGTCTGGCCCTGGCCGACAAACGCTACCGCGCCCGCCGCCCATCTGCCGCCCCCGTGCTGCGCGGACTGGAGCCCGCATGAAGCGGCCCTGGCTGCCCCTGGCGGTGTTTGTGGTCTTGCTGGGCTTTTTGGGTGTGGGCTTGACGCTCAAGCCCCGGGAGCTGCCCTCGGCCCTGATTGACAAGCCCGTGCCCCCTTTCAAGCTGCCGGTGCTGGCCGCGCCCGGGCAGTTTGTGGGTCCCGAGGACAT
>CANHKH010000418.1 GCA_947460165.1 Comamonadaceae bacterium | reverse complement strand
TGGCCAAATCCGCCCCCGATGGCTTGACCTTTCTCATGGGCGGGGCCAGCGCGAACGCAGCCAACCCCAGCCTGTACAAGTCCTTGCCTTACGACCCGGTCAAAGACCTGGTGCCGGTGGTGCGCTTTGGCCTCCTGCCTTTTTTGCTGCTGGTCAACCCCAGCGTGCCGGTCAAATCGGTGCCAGAGTTGATCGACCATGCCAAGAAGAACCCTGGCAAGCTTGCTTACGCCACGCCCAACAGCGCCACCTTGGTGGGCATGGAGACCTTCAAGCGGGCCGCCGGTGTGGACATTTTGCAAGTACCCTACAAGTCGAGCCCGCAGGCCATGCTGGATTTGGTGGCCGGTCAGGTGCAGGTCTTGATTGCCGACTTTGCCACCGCCATGCCGCATGTGCGCTCGGGCAAGGCGCGGGTGATTGCCGTCACCATGTCACGCCGCACGCCGCTGATGCCTGAGGTGCCTGTGATCGCCGAGGTGCTCAAGGGCTACGACATATCCGCTTGGAATGGCCTGTTTGCGCCGGCCGGCACGCCGCGCGAGGCCCTGGTCAAGGTCGCCGATGCAGCCCTGTCGGCCCTGGCTCAGCGTGATGTGCAAGACAAGTTGACTGGCATTGGTTTTGACATTGCACCCCTGGGCCCCGATGAATTTGGTCCCTATGTGCGCGACCAAATCGGCGTGTGGGCGCAACTGGTGCGCGAGGGCGGCATCAAGCCAGAGTAAAGCGCGTGTGCTGGTGGGCCGCTTGCATCAGGGCGTCCACCACCAGCCGGTCCAGCTCTATGCCCTCTTGCAGCCTGCGCCTGCGCTCCGCAAAGGCCCGCTCAGAGGGGATGCGTATCGCTGGGACGCCCGGCAGTCTGGGTGTGCGCCTGACACGTTCAATGAGCTCAGACAAATCGCGCCTGTACTGTGCCAAGGGCTGCAGCAGGTCGGGGCGAATGGCCATCAGCAAGTAGCCGGCTTGGTCGGGGTCTTTGGCCGAGCCTGCAGCGACACCCAGACCGGCCATCGCCAAGGCCAGCGCAAATCCTTTGTGGCCCCCATAGGGCAGGGCCGCGCCTAGCAGGGCGCTGGCCGGGTCTGTGGTGGGCCTGCCTTGGGCATCGATGGCCACCCCTTCGGGCAGGGGCTGACCCATGCGCTTGCGGTGCATCAGGTCGGTGAACATCAGCGCCGAGGTGCCCATGTCAATCAGCAGTGGAGCGCCCTCGGTCGGAAAGCCCATGGCTATCGGGTTGGTGCCCAGGGCGGGCCGGGCCGCACCGGGCGGCGCCACCTGAGGGCGCGAGGCCACGGTGTGCAGCCCGATCAAACCGGCCTGGGCCAGCCGCTCCACATAAAAGGCGCTGCGCCCGCTCATCCAAATGTTGTTGATGCCTATCACCGCAAAGCCATGCGCATTCGCCTTGGCCTGCGCCAGCGCAGTGACATGGTGCATGGCCAGCATGCCGTTTTGGTTGCCGCCATCAAGGCGGGCCGACACAGCGGTTTCATACAGCGTGGTTTGCGGGCGGTGCAATCCGCGCAGCTTGGCGTGCTCGATCAGATTGATGATCTTGGGCAGGCCCGAGTATTCATAGCCACACAGGGCGGCATCGACCACATGATCGGCCACCGCGTGCGCCTCTTCTGGGCGGTAGCCTTGAGGCAGCAAGGCGTTCACCGCCAAGGCGTGGGCCTGGGCGGCAGTCACTGTGACGCGTTCGGACATTTGCGTGTTCATCTCGTGCATGGGATTGCTTTTTCGCACAGCTTGTGAGTCGTTCACACCACCGAAAAAGCATTCGAGCCGTCCCCTGCTTCATGCCCTGGCGTGGCATGGGCGCCTGAATCGATTGTTGCACCTTCGGAAGTTCTCTTAGTCTTCTCGCAGGCTTTATCAGGGGACGGGGCGCGTACAAAATGATTTTCCGATTTGGAGGCGCCTTCATGCTCAATAGCGACAGTCCGGAAAAGCGATACCTGGTGGCAGCTGATACCGGCGGCACCTTCACGGACGTGGCGGTGTACGACACGCTCAGCCGCAGCGTGTCTTATGGCAAGACCTTGACCCAGTACGCCGACCTGGTCGATGGCGTTCTTGAGGGGCTCAGTGAAACGGGTGTGTCATTGCCGCAGACGCTGCTGTTCAAGCACGGCACCACACACGTCATCAACACGTTCTTGCAGCGTTCCGGCGCCCGCACGGCCTTGGTGACCACCAGAGGCTTCAGGGATGTCGTCGAGATCGGCCGGGGCAATCGGCCCGTGCCCTTTCAAGTGAATTACCGACGCGATCCACCTCTGGTGCCGCGGCAACTGCGTTTTGAGCTTGAAGAGCGCATGGACCACCAGGGCCGGGTGGTCACGCCGCTGGATGTGGCGGGCATTGAGCCGCTTTGCCACGCGCTGCGTCACGCTGGCGTGGAGGCGGTGGCGGTGTCTTTTGTGAACGCCTATGCCAACCCTGAGCATGAGGAGCAGGCCGCAGGCATGATCGAAGCCCAACTGCCCGGCGTTTACGTGACCCGTGGGACTGCGCTCAGCCGCGAGTGGTATGAGTACGAACGCACCTCCACCGCCGAGGCGAACGCCTATGTCGGGGCGCGCATGCGCGGCTATCTGCAAGGCTTTGAGCAGCGGCTGCGGGGCCAGGGCTTTGAAGGCAAACTCTACATGATGGGCTCCAACGGCGGCGTGCTGTCGGTGGAGCGCACCGTGGAGCAACCGGTGGCCTTGGTGGAATCCGGTCCGATTGGAGGGTGTATCGGTGCGGCGGCGTATGCCAAGGCCATGGGTCGCAACAACATCATTGCTTTTGACATGGGCGGCACCACCGCCAAGTGTGCGTTGGTGATGGACGGACGCTACGACGTACAGCCGATTTACTATGTGGGCGGCTATGAGCGCGGCTTTCCGCTCAAAACGCCGGTGCTTGACATCGTGGAGGTGGGTGCGGGCGGTGGCTCCATTGCCGCGGTCGATGTGCACGGCCAGTTGACCGTGGGCCCCCGCAGTGCGGGCTCGGAGCCTGGCCCTGTGGCCTTTGGCCGAGGTGGCACCGAGCCGACGGTGACCGATGCCAACTTGGTCTTGGGCAGGATTGGCAATGGTGCGTTTGTGGGCGGCAAACTCAAACTCGACCTGCCGGCGGCAGAGCAGGCCATGCGCGAAAAAGTCGCCATTCCGCTGGGCTACAGCGGCGAGGCGGCGGTGGACCTTGCGGCCCAAGGCGTCCTCTTGCTCGCTTGCGCCACCATGAAGGGCGCCATTCGCGAAATCACGATCGAGCGTGGCAAGGATGCGCGCAATTTCTCGCTGTTTGTCTTCGGCGGTGGCGGCCCGCTTTTCGGCTCTATTTTGGCCCGTGACCTGGGCATCCCTGAGGTGATCGTGCCGCCGCAACCGGGCAACTTTTCCACGCTGGGCATGCTCTTGGCCGGGGCTCGAATCGACTTGTCGCGCACCCTCATCCGCGAGGTCGATGAGGCCTCGCTGCAGGCCGTGGATGAGACCTTCAGCAGTCTCGAGCAAGAAGCGGCTCAGATCATGGCCGGCGATGTGGGGGCAGGCGGCATTGTTTTCGATTACGGTTTGGAAACGCGCTACCAAGGCCAGTCCCATACCGTGCGCGTGGCCTACCGCAAGGGCGATGACCCGGCTGTGTTTTTAGCGGCTTTTCGCGCGGTGTACCTGGCGCGTTTCGGTCA
>CANHKH010000417.1 GCA_947460165.1 Comamonadaceae bacterium | reverse complement strand
GGGTTGAGCTGGGTTTCTTGGCGGGCGTGGCGGTCCAGCGGCTTATCAGACCCTATGTCCACGGTGCGTATGGTCACGGGCAAGCCCTGCATGCCTTCCAGGGCGCGCACATAGGCGCCGTACTGTTCTTCCTCATCGGGCAAGGCGCCGCCTCGGTTCATGAACAGGAACTCGCTGCGGAACAGACCCACGCCCACCGCGCCCGCCACCACCGCACCCTTGGTGTCTTCAGGCGATTCAATGTTGGCCAGCAATTCGATTTTGTGGCCGTCCAAGGTCAAGGCCGGCGTGTGGCGCAAGCGGTTCAAGCGTTCACGTTCGAGCTCGCCTTGGCGCTGCTTGAAGCCGTACTCGGCCAAGATGATGGGGGACGGATCGACGATGAGCACGCCGGCCTCGCCGTCGATGATGACCCAGTCGTCTTGCTTGATCAGCTGGCTGGCGCTGCGTGCGCCTACCACGGCCGGGATGTCCATGCTGCGCGCCACGATGGCGGTGTGCGAGGTGCGGCCGCCCACGTCGGTGGCAAAGCCGGCAAACAAGCTTTGCTTGAACTGCATCATGTCGGCCGGCGCCATGTCATGCGCAATCAGCACCAGCGGCACATCCAGTGTGTCGCCCAAGAGCAGGTCTTGCTGCGCGCGGCGGGCGGGCGCGGGGGGCTGCACCGGCGAGCCCGCCCCTTTGAGGTAGCGCAGCAAACGCTCGGTGACCTGCTCCAGGTCAGCCTTGCGCTCGCGCAAGTAGGGGTCCTCCATCTCGTCGAACTGGCGGGCAAAGGCTTCGTACTGCGTGGTCACCGCCCACTCGGCGTTGTAGTGGCGGTCATGGATCCAGTGTTTGACGCCGCTGCTGAGCTGCTCGTCTTGCAACAGCATCAGGTGCACGTCCAGCAATGCGGCCAATTCAGGCGGCGCGTCCTTGGGCAACTCGCGCTGCACCCGCGTGATCTCTTCGACCACCGCATCGCGGGCAGTGCGCACGCGCTGGACTTCGGCGGCCGTCTTGTCGGGCTCAATGAAGTAATGCGCCACATCGGCACGGCTGGAGGCCACCAACACGGCACGGCCAATGGCAATGCCGCGTGAGACCGCCAGACCGTGGATGGAAAACGTCATTCGCCTTCACCAAATTTGTCGTTGATCAGCGCCAGCAGCGCGTCCATGGCCTCTTGCTCTTGCGCACCCTGGGTTTCAAGTTCAACCGTGCTGCCCAGGCCTGCGGCCAACATCATCACGCCCATGATGCTTTTGGCATTGACCCGCCGTTCGCCCCGGCTCATCCAAACCTCACAGGGGAAGCTGCCCGCCAGTTTGGTGAGCTTGGCCGAGGCACGGGCATGCAAGCCCAGCTTATTGTTGATGGTCGTGGCGGTCTTGATCATGGTGTCTCTTGTGTTGATTTTGCGGCGCCGTGATGGCCACCTGCATCACGCCTTGGCTGGCCCCGGCCAAGGCCCGTGCGACCAAAGCCTCCAGGGGCTCATGGCGGTAGGACACGGCACGCAGCAGCATGGGCAGGTTCAGCCCCGCGATCAGCCGACTGTGCACGCCGTCCACCAGTTTTTGTGCCACGTTGCAGGGCGTGGCACCCACAATGTCGGTCAGTACCAACACCGGATCGGGCCCCAGTTGGCCCATCAAAATACGGGCCTGCGCCAGCGTTTCCTCGGGTGGCGTGAAAGCTTGCACGTCCAGCGCCACCATGCCACGGGCTTCTTCCGTGAACACATGCGCGACGCACTGGCGCATGGCCGAAGCCAGCGGCGCGTGCGCAATGATGAAGAGGCCGTTCATGGCTTTGGATTATCTTCTTTGACCAGGACAAAACAGCCATACCCTGACAGGCAACAGGCCAGATACACCGTGAATGCCGCCTGAAAGCTGGCCACCTCGCTCCAACCCCAGGCGCGGGCCATATCGATCAGCAACCCTACCCCCCACTGCATCCCGAAAATCCCCAGAAAGACCACCAAGTTGTAGGCCGACAAAGCCCGGCCCGCCAGCGAGGCATGGAACTTCATGCCCAAGGCCGGTTGGGCCAGCGCCATCACGGAGGAGAGCACGCAAAAAGCAGCCCATCCCAGCCAACCGGTGTGGGCGCCACCGATGACGTTGATGGCCAGCGAGGCCAGGCTCAAAGGCATGGCCCAGCTGATCATGCGGTCCACGCTCCAGCCGCGCCTGAACAAACCCGGGGTCAACCAGCCCCAGGACCAAAAAGCCGCCAACATGCACAGGTTCAAAAAGAACAGGCCTTGCGCGGCCTCGGCGGGTGACAGCGCTGTCACGCGCGTGAGCCAGGGGCCGGCCCACAAGGTTTGCATGCCCACCGTGCCGCCATAGTTGAAAAGACCCAGGGGCACGATGCGCCAAAACGCCCGGCTGCGCCAGATGGGCCCGTAGCCCACGCCCTGCACCGCCCCTGGCGATTCGGCCACAGGCCAGGCGGGCACCCAGCGCGCCATCAACGCCATGGACAGCACAATCACGGCGGCCATGATCCAAAAAAGAGGGCGCCAACCGGTCCAAGGCAGCAGCCACTGCACGGGCAAGGTGGATGCGACCATGCCCAGCGAGCCGACCATGAGCATCCAGGAGTTGGCCCTGAGCATCTGGCTGGGCTCGTACCAACGCCTAAAGCCCGTGAGTGGCGCCATCAGGCAGGCCGACAAACCCATGCCCATGAGCACGCGCGCGATCAGCAGCCCTGCAAAACTGCTGGCCGTCGAAAAGGCCAGGCAGCCCACCACCGCCAAAGCCATGAAACTGAGCACCACGCGTTTGGGGCCGTAGCGGTCCAGCCAACTGCCCAAGGGCAGTTGTGTGCTGGCAAACCCCAGGAAAAAACCACCGGCCAGCAAGCCCAATTCTGCGGCCTGCAGCTCAAACTCCGAGGTGAGCACGGGCGACAGCGTGGCGGTGACAGCGCGCACCACGGCCGAGCTGAAGTAACCGAGTGCAAAAACCAAAAACACCAGCACGCTGGCGCGGGCCTGAAGCAGGCCACCGGCCGAGCCCCTGACTGCAGCTGAGGCGTTCATTCGAGCTTGATCCCGCCAAAAAAGGTGTCCGCCATCTCGGCCGACACCTGGGGCGCGTAAATCACGGCTTGAAACAGCTGCGCACCTCGGACAAAGTACACGGCCTGGCTGTGCACGGCACGGCCGTCAGCCTGCTGGCCCTGGGCCTGCACCCGCACGGGCGTCGGGGGACTGGCCGCCCCTGCCAGCAAAAACGGGACCTGGGTGTGCGCACTGGCGCGCATGTGGGCCAGTGTCAGGCTTTGCCATTGGACCAAGAGCTCTGCCGCCTGGGCCGGCTGAGCGATGTCAGCCACTGCCAGCGCGAACATGGCCCCCTCGGCCTCGCAGCCCACCATGCTCAAGGTGCTGGCCTGGCCACCCAGCGGCACCACCTTGCTGGCGCGGTCGGGCTTGCACGGCAGCAGCAAGGTCACACTGGCCGCCTCGGTGCGCACCAAACGCCAATTCAGCCCAGGACTGCAGGCGCTCAGCTGCAAGGCCAGCGAGGTGATCAGGGCCATGAAAAGCAAGCGCAGGCCTTGTGAGCTTGGGCCAAGGCGGCAAAAAAAGGAAAAGTGGGCCATGTGGTGCACGCGCAGACTTTACAGGCATTCGGCGGGCAGTCCTCTTCAGCCGGGCCCGCCCAGGCACACCATCAAGCCTGCCGAGCGGCAAGGC
>CANHKH010000416.1 GCA_947460165.1 Comamonadaceae bacterium | reverse complement strand
TACGGCGTGACCATCAACAATCTGCTGCCCGGCACTTTTGACACCGCGCGCCTGGCCGGCAACTTTGCCGCGCAAGCCAAGCGCGAAGGCCGCAGCGCCGACGAGGTTCGCGCCGCGCGCATTGCCAAACACCCCGCCAAGCGCTTGGGCCAGCCCAGCGAGCTGGGCCACACCTGCGCTTTTTTGTGCAGCGTGCACGCGGGCTACCTCAATGGCCAGAACGTGCTGCTTGACGGCGGCTCTTTCCCTGGCGTTTTTTAAAGCAAAGGCATTTTCATGGCTGGATTGAACATAGGCGTGGTGGGCGGTGGCGTGGGCGGCATGACGGCCGCCATTGCGCTGGCCCGCGCCGGTCACCGCGTCACCGTCTACGAGCAGGCCAAGAGCTGGGGCCGGGTGGGCGCCGACATCAACCTCACGCCCAACGTCGTCAAGGCGCTGGACGGGCTGGGCGGGCGCATAGGCGAGCACCTGCGGCGCGACGGCGCGCAGCCGACCTTTCGCATCAGCCGCGACTGGGACACCGGTCTGGAAACCTCGCGCCTGGGCATGGGCAACGTGGCCGAGCAGCATTACGGCGCGCCGCAAGTCACCATTCACCGCGCCGACTTGTTGGCTGCTTTGTCCGCTGAATTTCCCACCGCGCAGGTGCGGCTGGGCCAACGCCTGGCCTCGCTCAGCCTCCACGAGGCGGGCGTCACCCTGGTGATGGAGGACGGCCACAGTGCCCAGCACGAGGTGGTGGTGGGCGCCGACGGTATTCATTCGCCGGTGCGCGCGGCCTTGTTTGGCCAAGAAAGCCCGCGTTTCACGGGCGTGGTGTCTTTCCGTTCCGTGGTGCCCACCGAGCGCGTCAAAGACGTGCCCGAGATCGAGGCCTTCACCAAATGGTGGGGGCCCAATCCGCACAGCCAAATCGTCACCTTCCCGCTCAACCAGGGCCGCGAAACTTTTGTCTTTGCCACCATTGGCCAAGAAGCCTGGACCCAAGAGTCTTGGACCACCGAGGGCGATGTGGAAGAGCTGCGCCGCACCTACGCCGACTACCACCCTGACGCCAGGCGCCTTTTGGACGCCTGCGACAGCGTGCTCAAAAGCGCTTTGTACGAGCGCGAGCCTTTGCCGCAGTGGTCCCAGGGTTGCGTCACCCTGCTGGGCGATGCCTGCCACCCCATGCTGCCCTTCATGGCCCAAGGCGCGGGCATGGCCATTGAAGACGCCGTGGTGCTGGGCCGGGCGTTGGCCGGGGTGGAGCAGCGCGCCCAGGTGCCCGCCGCTTTGCAGCGCTATGAAGACGCCCGCCGCGAGCGCACCGCCCGCATTCAGCTGGGCTCGCGCGGCAACCAATGGATGAAAGGCCCGGGCAACGCCGACTGGGTCTACGGCTACGACGCCTGGACCGTGCCCTTGGGCTGATGCCCGCCCGTTTTTTGCTTTCTTGACCCCCTCACCACCACCCTGGAGACACATGATGACCCGCTTGTTGCCCCGCTCCCGCTTTTTGATGGCGCTCACCGCCTTGGCCGCTGCCGCTTGTTTCCCTGCAGCCGCCCAAGCGCAGGCGGCTTTTCCCTCGCGCACCGTCACCTTGGTCGTGCCTTTTCCGGCCGGTGGCGGCCCTGATTTGGCCGCCCGCATCATTGCTGAAAAGCTGGGCCCCCGCCTGGGCCAGTCTGTGGTGGTGGACAACAAGCCCGGCGCCGGCGCCTTGATTGGCGCAGGCTTTGTGGCCAAGTCCAACCCCGACGGCCACACCCTGCTGTTGACCCCCAACACCATGGTGATTTCGCCCCATGTGCTGGCACCCGGTGCCGGTGGCGGGGTGGATGTGCAAAAAGACTTGGCGCCCGTCATTGCCCCTGCCACCACCCCGCTGGTGCTGGTGGCCCACCCCTCGCTGGGTGCCACCAATTTGAAGGCCGCCATGGACGCCGCCCGCAAATCGCCGGGCCTGCCCTTTGGCAGTGCAGGCAATGGCTCGCCCATGCACTTTGCCGGTGAAATGTTCAAGCGCTCCACCCAGCTCGACCTGCTGCACGTGCCTTACCGGGGTGTGGCCCCGTCGGTGACGGCGGCCTTGTCGGGCGAAGTCAAGCTCTTGTACGTGGGCTTGGGCGGTGCGGTGCCGCACATCAAGTCGGGCAAGCTGCTGCCGCTGGCGGTGACCGAAGCGCGCCGCTCCGAGTTGCTGCCCGAGGTGCCGACCGCCACCGAGCAGGGCGTGGCCGGGGTGGAGGTCAACGCCTGGTACGGCGTGTTTGCGCCAGCCGCCACGCCAGCGGCCACCATTGCCCGCCTGAACCGCGAGATCAACGAGGTGGTCCGCCTGCCCGAGGTGCGTGAAAAACTCATGGCCGTGGGCATTGAGGTGCTGGGCGGCAGCCCCCAGGTCTTGGCCGACTTCATGCGCGCCGACCACCAGCGCTACGGCACCTTGGCCCGCGAGCTGAACATCAAGGCCGACTGAGGTGGCAGCGCTTGGGGCAGGGCGCCCCAACTTTGTGCTGTTCGTCACCGACCAGCACCGCGCTGACCACTTGGGCTGCGCCGGCCACCCGGTGGTGCGCACCCCGCACATCGACGCGTTGGCCGCGCACGGCACGCGCTTTGCGCAGTGCCATGTGGCCACGCCCATTTGCCAGCCCAACCGCGCCTCGCTCATGACCGGGCGCCTGCCCAGCGCGCACGGCGTGCAGATGAACGGGCGCGAGCTGTCCCTTGGCGAGTCCACCTTTGTCGAGCAACTTCGGCTGGCCGGCTGGCGCACGGCCCTGGTGGGCAAGGCGCACCTGCAAAACATCACGGCCGTGCCCCCGCCTTGGCCGGCGGCCGGCCAGCGCCTGCCGCGCGATGCGCGCCAGGCCTTTCCCGGGCGCTACGGCCAAGAGGTGGGCCAGCGCTGGGCGCAAGACCCCGACTTTGAGCTGGACTTGCCCTACTACGGCTTTGAGCAGGTGGCGCTGAGCATTGGCCACGGCGACGAGCAGCAAGGCCACTGGCGGCGCTGGCTGCGCCAGCAACTGCCAGACGCCGACCGCCTGATTGGCCCGGACAACGCCATTCCCACGCCCGGCCTGGCCCTGGGCGCGCTGCGCCAAGCCTGGCGCACCCGCGTGCCCGAGGCGCTCTACCCCACGGCCTACGCGGCCCAGCGCACCTGCGAGCTGCTGGCCGAGCATGCCGCTGGCGCACGCGCAGGGGCCGCGCCGTTTTTCATTCAGTGCTCTTTTGCCGACCCGCACCACCCCTTCACGCCGCCCGGGCGCTACTGGGACCTGTTCCGGCCCGAGGACATGGAGCTGCCCGCCACCTTTGCCACCACCGGCCACGACGAGCCGCCCGCCTTGGCCTGGCTGCGCGCCCAGCGCCAAGCCCAGCCGCAGTTCCGGCCCGGCTACGGCGCTTTTGCCTGCACCGAGCAAGAAGCCCGCGAAGCGCTGGCGCTCAACCACGGCAGCCTCGCATGCATAGACGACGCCGTGGGCCGCGTCATGGCGCAGCTTCGCGCCCTGGGCCTGGACGACTCCACCGTGGTGCTGTTCACCGCCGACCACGGCGAGCTCTTGGGTGAGCGCGGCCTGATGTTCAAGGGCGGGCTGCATTGGGACGCCCTGACCCGCGTGCCCCTGATTTGGCGCGACC
The DNA here is from genome assembly GCA_947460165.1 of Comamonadaceae bacterium. Taxonomy (GTDB): domain Bacteria; phylum Pseudomonadota; class Gammaproteobacteria; order Burkholderiales; family Burkholderiaceae_C; genus Polaromonas. The sequence goes on along the minus strand of CANHKH010000416.1, from coordinate 75 downwards.
CGGCGGCCAGCGCTCAGCCTGCTCCAGCTGCGCCCCACACCGTGGAGGCTCTCGCCCAAACCACAGACATTGCCG
>CANHKH010000415.1 GCA_947460165.1 Comamonadaceae bacterium | reverse complement strand
CGCACTCATGGTGACCCTCAGCCCTGCCGCGTGGGCCAGCGCGCTCAGTCCCGCGCCTGGGGAGTCGGCGGCCAGGGTGCCCGAGCGCGTGGTGGGTTTTTCAGCCAGCGCCAGTGCGGAGGTCTTGCAGGACTGGGTCAGCCTGAGCTTGGCCCACCAGGTGGAAGCTGCCGACGCGGCCGCTGTGCAGCGCCAGCTCAAACAGGTGCTGGCCACGGCCTTGGACCGCACGCGTGCGCCAGCTGCGGCCAGCCAGTTGGAGCTGAGCACCGGCGCCCTGCAGGTGTCGCCGCGTTATGACCAGGCTGGCCGCATGAACGGCTGGACTGGCCGCGCCGAGTTGATCTTGGCCGGGCGCGATTTGGCAGCGGTCTCGGAATTGGCGGGCAAGGTGCCCGGCATGACGGTCGCGCAGGTGCGCTGGAGCCTGAGTCCGGCCTTGCGCCAACAGACCGAAGTGCAGGTACAGGCCCAAGCGGTGCAGCGCTTTCGGGCCAAGGCCCGTGCGCTGACCGAGCAGTTTGGCTTCAAGGACTACACGCTGCGCGAGGTGCAGGTCAGCGAAGACGGCGCCGGCCGGCCTGTTCAGGCGCTGATGGCACGTTCCATGTCGGCCAGCGCCGCCGACGGCGCAGCGGTCCCCCTCGAAGCCGGCCGCAGCACCGTCAGCGTGAGCGTCACGGGCACGGTGCAGCTCAGGCCTTAATCAGCGTGGCTGGCCACAGCCATCTGCCCGCTTGACTCGGCGCTTGGTTGGTGGGCCGCCCTTGCCCAGGGTTCACCCGGGTTAAAACTGAAGTACAAGTGAATTAGATTTCAGAGTTATCTTTATAACTAGGAGTTGATTCATGGCATCACTTTCATTGCGAGCTCTGGCGGCACGCTTGAGCTGGGCTGCAGTCCTGGGCTGCTCGGCGGCGGCTTTTGCCCAAGCCCCCGCCACACCTGCCCCCGCCCCGGCCTGGAAGCAGGGCATGCCGGCGGCCATGGCCAACAGCACCTTGGCGCCCTTGGCCGGCAAGCTCACGGTCACTGCAGCGGCTGACATCCCGATTGACAAAATCAAGCTGCCACCCGGCTTCAAAGCCGAGATTTGGGCCACCGGCCTGCCCGGTGGGCGCGCCATGGCCCGGGGTGATGACGGCAAAATTTACGTGGGCACGCGCGGCCTGGGCCGGGTCTACGAGGTGAGTGACAACGGCAGCCAGCGCAGCGTGCGCACCGTGATCGACAAGCTCAACCAGCCTGCGGGCGTGGCCTTTCGCCAGGGCTCGCTCTACGTCATGGCCATCGACAAAGTCTTGCGCTTTGACGGCATAGAGAAAAACCCCGCCGCCACACCGGTGGACATGACCGCCGCCTTCAAGCTGCCCAGCGAGCCGCACCACAACTGGAAATACATTGCCTTCGGTCCCGACGGCAAGCTCTATGTCCCCTTTGGTGCGCCCTGCAACATTTGCGAGTTGCCCACCCAAGAGTACGCGCAAATTCGCCGCTACAACCCCGACGGCACGGGCATGGAGGTGCTGGCCACGGGCGTGCGCAACTCGGTGGGTTTTGACTGGCACCCGGTCACCAAGGAGCTGTGGTTCAGCAACCATGGCCGCGACTGGTTGGGCGACGACTCCCCCAACGACACCTTGCACCGCTTGTCGCGCACCGGCCAGAACGTGGGCTTTCCTTACTGCCACGAGGGACGCCTGCCCGACACCGACGTGAAAAAAGCCAATGCCTGCCAAGGCGTGGAGCCCCCAGTGGCGCTGATGGGGCCGCACGCAGCCACCATGGGCGTGACTTTTTACACTGGCGGCATGTTTCCACCCGAGTACCGCAACGTCTTGTTCAACGCCCGCAAAGGCTCGTGGAACCGCAGCCGCAAAATCGGCTACGACGTGGTCATGGTCAAGGCCGGTGCCGACGGCAGCCATGCGCGTGTGGAGCCCTTCATGACCGGCTTCATGGACGAGGCCACGCAAACCTTCTGGGGCCGCCCTGCCTACCTCATGCAAATGCCTGACGGCGCTTTGCTGGTGAGCGACGAGCAGCTCGGCGCCATCTACCGCATCAGCTACGCCCGATGATGCGCCGTTTCCGCTGGCTCCAGTGGTGTGCGCCTGGGCTGGGCGCAGCACTGCTGTGGCTGGCCACGGCAGCGGCTGGCCAGTCTTTGGCGCCCCGGCTGGCCCAGTGTGCGGCTTGCCACGGGGCCGATGGAAACGCCCAGATCAAGGACTTTCCATCGCTGGCCGGTCAGCCCCGGGTGTTTCTTGAAAACCAGCTGGTCATGATCCGCGAGGGCATGCGCGACATTCCCGCCATGAAAGGCACGCTCGACGGTGTGAGCGACGCCGACATCGCCGCCCTGGCCCAGCATTACGCCAGCTTGCCTGTCAAGTCCACGCCCGGTGCTCAAAACACCGCTTTGTTTGAACGCGGCCGCCAACTGGCCAGCGACATGCGCTGCGGCATTTGCCACCTGCCCAACTACCAAGGCCGCGAGCAAATGCCGCGCCTGGCCGGCCAGCGGGAAGACTATTTGCTGCACTCCATGCGCCAGTTCCGCAGCAACCAGGCCGTGGGGCGCGACACCCTGATGGCCGCAGCCCTCTACGGCGTGTCTGACCAAGACCTTCAAGCCATGGCGCACTTCCTGGCGCGCACCCCACCCTGAGCCCCACGCCATGGTCGCATGTGCCGCGCGAACACCCAGAGGCTGCTGAACGCTAACAATCTTTAGCATTCAAAGGCGCATCAATGGCTACATTCGTTCACAGGTGAAAGACACACCTTGACGGTTTTTGCGAATTGTTTGCTTTGTTCGAATGAGACGGCTTTCTTGGTGTGTCTGGCGCCTCGCGCACCCCTGTGAGCAAACGCACAAGAGGTGACATTCAATCTCATGCTGGAGCCTGAAATCATGTCTCAAGTCCATCCACTTCGCTTGGTGCCGCGCCCTCAGGCCACGCCCACCCACATCCGCCCCGAATCGCTGGACGCGGCCAATTTGTCGCAATTTCAGGAGGCCGCCAATGCCTTGAGCATGGCCACTTACTACCTGCGCTCGGGCCAGCTCTTGGGCGCCCAGCACAAAGCCCGCTTGGCCCTGGTGGCCTTGCACCGCCTGCAGGCGGTGGGCTCGGTGAGCTCGGCGCACACCGCAGCCGCCTAAGGCTTGGGCTCGCCGCCAGCCTGCCAGGCGGGCAGGCGCCAGTCCAGATGCAGGGCAGCCACTCGCAGCAAGGTCGCCGTGCCCGCCGCTGCCAGCAGCGCGGTCCACTGGGGCCAAGGGGCTGTGTGGCCCAGCACCATCACCCACCCGCCTGCAAAAGAGCACATGGCGTAGGGCCGGTGGTCGCTGAAAGCCCTCGGAATTTCATTGCAGACCACGTCGCGCAGCACTCCACCAAAAACCGCCGTGACCATGCCCAAGATCACGGCCACCACCGCCGGCATGCCCGCATCCAGCGCGATTTGTGTGCCGCTGGCGGTGAACAGGCCCAGGCCCAGCGCATCAGGCCACTGCATGGCGCGCTCGGTGGGCTCCAAGTGCCTGGTGCGCATGAACAGCATGGCGGCCCCACACACCGCCAGCAGCACCCACACCCAGCTGGCGTGTTCCACCCAAAACAGCGGCCGGCGATCAAGCAGCACATCGCGCACCGTGCCGCCCCCAAACGCGGCCAGGCCCGCCACCATGCAAATGCCCACTGCGTCCAGG
>CANHKH010000414.1 GCA_947460165.1 Comamonadaceae bacterium | reverse complement strand
TGGCGCGGGCGTTCACGATCTGAGGTGCCACGGCAAACTCGACCAACAAGGCCAAGAGCAAGCCGGCGATCACAAACTTGAGCACCGGCTTGGCGCTGGCAGTCAAGTGGGGGTCCTCAGGGCGGTTCAAGGCCAGCAAGAGCAGCAAAGCGCAAGCGCTGGACAGCCAGGTCTGCGCGGCAAAGAGCTTGGCCGCCATGGCGCCTGCTGCGGCAGGGCTGGGCAAGTGCTTGAACAATAAAGGCACCACCACCGCACCCAAAAACACCAGGCTGCCCCACCACAGCGCGGCCAAGGCGGTGGCGATCCGCAGCCTCATGGGCGTGGCGTGGCGCGGGTGCGCTCAGAGGTAGCTGACACCCATGACCTCGTAGCGCTTGAGACCGCCGGGCGCCTGCACTTCGGCGGTGTCGCCCTCTTCCTTGCCAATGAGGGCGCGCGCAATGGGCGAGCTGATGTTGATGAGGCCCAGCTTCAAATCGGCCTCGTCTTCGCCCACGATCTGGTAGCTCACGCGGTCGCCCGAGTCTTCGTCTTCCAGTTGCACGGTGGAGCCAAACACGATTTTGCCGCCTGCGTCCACCTTGGCCGGATCAATCACCTTGGCCGAGGAGAGCTTGCCTTCAATTTCTTGAATGCGCCCCTCGACAAAGCCTTGGCGGTCTTTGGCCGCGTCGTACTCGGCGTTCTCGCTGAGGTCGCCTTGCGCGCGCGCTTCGGCAATGGCGTTGATGACGGCAGGGCGCTCTACAGTCTTGAGCTGGTGCAACTCTGCTTTGAGTTTTTCAGCGCCGCGTTGGGTGATGGGGTAGGTGGACATGGGAGGCACTCCAGCAAGGGCAAAAAGCAAACCGCCGAGCGTTTCCGGTCGGCGGCAATGGCTAAATTATGCCCTGAAACCTCAGCGCCTCAGCGGCGCAGACTCAGTCGCGGCCAGCCTGTTCGATGGCCTGGGCCAGGCGCAAGGGATGGGTGAAACACAGCTCGTGGCTGCCCATGCACTCGACCAGCCGAAACAGGCCCAAGCGCTCGGACAGGCGGGGATGCCAGGGCAGGCTGTGGGGCATGGCCGTGTCTTGCAGGCAGTTGATGTAGCTTTTGCCAAGCGCCATGGCGGCCAAAGGCTGGGACAGGCGGGCATGGTCGGTGAAGGTTTTATAGGGGTGCGGGTTCAGCAAAGCGTAGCTGGACTCGGCCAAGCGGGCGTCAGCATCGTTGATGAAGGCCTCGCGCCAAATCGGGTAAGGCAGGGTCACGGCGCCTTGGTTGGCTGCGGCGATTTGGTCGAACATGGCCACGTAATGCGGCGGCACCATGTCGTTGAGGCTTTCGCCATCGAGGGGCACAAACGCATTCCAGTACACCAGCCTTGCAATGCGCTGGCCCACCTGGTCCGCAGCGTGGCTGATGACCATGCCGCCGTAGCTGTGGCCCACCAGGCGCACTTGGGTGAGGTCGTGCGAGTGCAGGTAATCAAGCAAGGATTGCACGGCCTGGTGCAAGCCTGTGGTGCTGCGGTCGTCGTCGGGCCGGTTGCCCGCCAAGGTGGGGCAATGCACCGTGTGACCCAGCGCACGCAGGTGTTGGGCGACAGGCTCCATCAATTCGCCCGTGTGCCAAGCGCCATGGACCAAAACATACGTATCAGCCATTGCAAACTCCTTTACAAGAAATAATGCTTAAGTATAAATTAAACATTAGATCGAGGGCGCAGGATTGAAAAATTCACATGAAAAAAATCAAGCCTGCAGGACGAATGCAGAACCAACAAGCACTCAAGTGTTCAGCACTCCATGGCGCAGCGCGTCAAGAATCCTCATGCGCTCAATTGGGCGTGTAATTCTTGCACCGAGTACACGCTGAGGCTGTCCAAATGCTTCATGCCCTCGACAGCTGCCTCTGCGCCCGCAATGGTGGTGAAGGTGGTCACGCGCGCGGCCAGGGCCGAGATACGGATTTGCCGGGAGTCGGCAATCGCGTTGCGGCGCTCTTCCACGGTGTTGATGACCATGACGATCTCGTCGTTTTTGATCATGTCCACCACATGCGGCCGGCCTTCGGTGACTTTGTTGACCACACCGCAGGCCACGCCGGCCGCGGCAATGGCCGCTGCCGTGCCCTTGGTGGCCACAATGTCAAATCCCATGGCCACCAGCGCGCGCGCCACTTCCACGGCGCGCGGCTTGTCGTTGTTTTTGACGGTCAAAAACACGCGGCCTGATTGAGGCAACTTGGTGCCTGCGCCCAACTGCGATTTGACAAAGGCTTCGCCAAAAGTTTTGCCCACGCCCATGACCTCGCCGGTGGACTTCATCTCGGGGCCGAGGATGGTGTCCACGCCCGGGAATTTGACGAAGGGGAACACCGCTTCTTTGACGCTGAAGTAAGGCGGCGTGACCTCGTGCGCAATGCCTTGGGATGCCAAGGTTTGGCCCACCATGCAGCGCGCTGCCACCTTGGCCAGCTGTATGCCCGTGGCTTTGCTGACAAAGGGCACGGTGCGGGAGGCGCGGGGGTTGACCTCGAGCACGTAAATCACGTCTTGGCCCGCCACATGCTGGATGGCGAACTGCACGTTCATGAGACCGACCACGTTCAGTGCAGTGGCCATGGCCGCTGTTTGGCGCTTGATCTCTGTGACCGTGGCGGCCGACAGCGAGTAAGGCGGCAAGGAGCAGGCCGAGTCGCCCGAATGCACGCCGGCTTGCTCGATGTGCTCCATCACGCCGCCAATGAAGGTGTGGCCTTCGGGGTCGCGCAGGCAGTCCACGTCGCACTCAATGGCGTCGTTCAAAAAGCGGTCCAGCAGCACCGGCGAGTCGTGGCTCACCTTCACAGCTTCGCGCATGTAGCGCTCCAGGTCGCGCTGCTCGTGCACGATCTCCATGGCCCGCCCGCCCAGCACATAGCTGGGGCGCACCACCAAGGGGTAGCCCAGGGCGGCGGCTTTTTCCAGGGCCTCGGGCTCGGTGCGGGCCGTCGCATTGGGAGGCTGACGCAGACCCAGCTCATGCAGCAGCTTTTGGAAACGCTCACGGTCTTCGGCCGCGTCAATCATGTCGGGCGAGGTGCCAATGATGGGCACGCCGTTTTTCTCCAGGTCCAGCGCGAGCTTGAGCGGGGTTTGGCCGCCGTACTGCACGATCACGCCCAGCGGCTTTTCTTTGTCCACAATCTCGAGCACGTCTTCCAGCGTGAGCGGCTCAAAGTACAGGCGGTCCGAGGTGTCGTAGTCGGTGGACACGGTCTCAGGGTTGCAGTTGACCATGATGGTCTCGTAGCCGTCTTCGCGCAAAGCGAGCGCGGCATGCACGCAGCAGTAGTCGAACTCAATGCCCTGGCCAATGCGGTTGGGACCACCGCCCAGCACCATGATTTTTTTGTTGTGGGTCGGCTCGGCCTCGCACTCGCTGCCCTCGGCCTCGTAGGTCGAGTACATGTAGGCGGTGTCGGTGGAGAACTCGGCCGCGCAGGTGTCCACGCGCTTGTAGACCGGGCGCACGCCCAAGGCACGGCGCTTGTCGCGGATGGCGGTGTCTGTGGTTTTGAGTTGGCGCGCCAAGCGGCGGTCAGAAAAGCCTTTTTGCTTGAGCGCGCGCAGCGTGACTGCGTCTATGTCGTCCAGGCTTTGGGTTTCGAGCTCCAGCTCGATCTTGACGATCTGCTCAATTTGCACCAAAAACCAGGGGTCTATCTTGGTCAGCGCAAACACCTCGTCCACGCTC
>CANHKH010000413.1 GCA_947460165.1 Comamonadaceae bacterium | reverse complement strand
GCCGCCAAGCGGGCCTGCAAGCCTTGCGCGAGCTGGCCGACCAGCACCGCCTGTGCCATGGCGCCTTAGGCCTTGAAAAACTGGCCGCAGGCAAGGCCTGCTTTAGGGCGGCCATACGCCAGTGCGCAGGCGTCTGCCGGGGCGATGAACCCCCCGAGCAGCACCATGAGCGCTTGCGCAGCAGCCTGCAGCCCTGGCTGGTCGAGCCCTGGCCTTGGGCAGGGGCCATTGCGGTGATCGAACGCGACGAGGAGCTGACCCAGTTTCATGCACTCCAGCGCTGGAGCTACCTGGGCAGCGCCGCCACACTGCAAGAGGCGCGCGCGCTCCAGGGCCAGCCTGCGGCCTTTGATGCCGACGTCTACAAAATCTTGCTGCGCCCGCTGCTCTCAGGCAGCGCGCAGATGGTGGAGCTGTAAGCCGTGTACGCCCTGGTCGATGGCAACAACTTTTACGCCAGCTGCGAGCGGGTGTTCCGCCCCAGCTTGAACGGCGTGCCGCTGGTGGTGCTGAGCAACAACGACGGCTGCGCCATTGCCCGCTCTGAAGAAGCCAAGGCCCTGGGCATCAAGATGGGCGCACCCTGGTTCCAAATTCGCCACCTGGCCGAAGACGCGGGTTTGGTGGCGCTGTCGGCCAACTTTGCGCTGTATGGCGACATGAGCGAGCGCATGATGAGCCTGGCCGCCGGCCTGGGCCAGCAGCAAGAGGTCTACAGCATTGACGAATGCTTTGTGGACCTGCACGGCGTCCCGGGCGACCTCACCGAGCGGGCCCGCCAGGTGCGCGCCCGCATCCGGCAGTGGATAGGCATGCCCACCTGCATTGGCCTGGCGCCCACCAAAACCCTGGCCAAGCTGGCCAACCACATGGCCAAAAACGCCGAGCGCAAGCCCGGCAGCTACCCGGCCGAGCTGGCCCAGGTGTGCCACCTGGGCGCCATGGACCGCGCTGCGCGCGAGGCCTTGCTGGCCGCCACCGCTGTGCAAGAAGTCTGGGGCGTGGGCCGCCAGACCTCGGCCAAGCTGCAGGCCGAAGGCATACAGACCGCGCTGGACCTGGCCCGCGCCGACGTGGCCACCGTGCGCCGCCGCTGGGGCATTGTGCTGGCCAAGACCGTGCAAGAGCTCAACGGCACGCCCTGCCTGAGCCTGGACGAGCTGCCCCCGGCCAAGCAGCAAATTGCCTGCACCCGCTCCTTTGGCGAGCCGGTGACCGAGCTGGCCAGCCTGCGCCAGGCAGTGACCGAATTCACCAGCCGCGCCGCCGAAAAGCTGCGCCGCCAGCACAGCTTGGCGGGGCAACTCATGGTGTTCATTCGCACCAGCCCCTTCAGGCCCGACGAGCGCCAGCACAGCGCACACCGGCAAGTCAAGCTGAGCACGCCCAGCAGCGACACCGCTTGCCTGACCGAATGGGCGCAGGCCGCGCTGCACACGCTTTATCAGCCCGGCCACAAATACGCCAAAGCCGGCGTCATGCTGATGGACTTGCAAAGCAGCGCCAGCGAGCAACTGGGGCTGGCCCTGGAAGACGACGAGCCCGGCCACCGCCACCGCCTCATGGGCACGCTGGACCACTTGAACCAACACCACGGCCGGGGCACGGTGCTGCTGGCCAGCGCCGGCATGCCGCAAACGCGCAAGGGCTGGAAGATGAAGCAAGAGCGCCTGACGCCGCAGTACACCACCGACTGGGACGCGCTGGTGGTGGCGGGCTGAGCACCCGTGAGGGCGGCGGGCGGGCTCCCACAAGTACAGCTTGGCCCGGCTTGCAGACCCGTGTACATTGTCAGATCGATGGCACTGTTTTAAGAACCCACCCCCACCCCATGCCCCAAGGCTCTGACCTCTTCATCGGTGACCACCTCGCACGCAGCGTGCGGGGCATACCCGGTGCGCCTCCTGCCCAGCGACGCTGAATTCATCGTTTCGTCGTTCATTTTTTGCAGGAGGCCTGTCATGGCTGATGTGTTTGACAACCCCATGGGCTTGATGGGGTTTGAGTTTGTCGAGTTCGCCTCGCCCACCCCGAACGTGCTGGAGCCCTTGTTCGAGAAGATGGGCTTTTCACTGGTGGCACGCCACCGCTCCAAAAACGTGCTTTTGTACCGCCAAGGCGAGATCAATTTCATCGTCAACCGCGAGCCCAAGAGCGAGGCCGCCTACTTTGCGGCTGAGCACGGCGCCTCGGCCTGCGGCCTGGCTTTCAGGGTGCGGGACGCGCACCAGGCCTATGCCCGCGCCCTCGAATTGGGCGCCAAGCCCATGGACATTCCCACCGGCCCCATGGAGCTGCGGCTGCCGGCCATCCAGGGCATAGGCGGCGCGCCGCTCTACCTGATTGACCGCTTTGAAGACGGCAAAAGCATTTACGACATCGACTTTGAGTTTTTGCCCGGGGCAGACCGCCGCCCCGCCGGTGTGGGCCTCAAACTGGTGGACCACCTCACGCACAACGTGTACCGGGGCCGCATGGCGCACTGGGCCGCGTTCTACGAGCGGCTGTTTAACTTTCGGGAGATCCGCTACTTTGACATCCAGGGCACCCACACGGGCCTCGCCAGCAAAGCCATGACCGCGCCCGATGGGCTGATCCGCATTCCGCTCAACGAGGAGTCGCCCAAAGGCTCGGGCCAAATTGAGGAGTTCCTCATGAAGTTCTCGGGCGAGGGCATCCAACACGTGGCGCTGCTCACCGACGACCTGCTGGCCACGGTCGATCAGCTGCACATGGCCGGCATCCCCCTCATGGGCGCGCCCAACGAGGTGTACTACGAGATGCTGCAAGAGCGCCTGCCCGGCCATGGCCAGCCGGTGGGCGAGCTGCAGGCGCGCGGTATTTTGATGGACGGCAGCACCCAGGGCGGTGCGCCGCGCCTCTTGCTGCAAATTTTTTCGCAGCCGCTCTTGGGGCCGGTGTTTTTTGAGTTCATCCAGCGCCAGGGCGACGACGGCTTTGGCGAGGGCAACTTCAAGGCCTTGTTTGAATCGCTGGAGCGCGACCAAATTCAACGCGGCGCACTGCAGGTGGAGGGCCTCAAGCCGGCCCCCGACACATCGCTCACGTCAACGCCATGAAGGCCGCTGCACACAGCCTGACCAGTGACACGCTCATGCACGCAAGCCGCTTGAAAGCGGGTCGGCTCGGGAGGTGCGGCGCGCTGCTGTCTGTGCTGCTCATCTTGGCGCCAGCAGCAGCGGCTACAAGCCCCACCACGCCCCCTGCAGCCACGCAATGGGTGGGCCGCTTCGAGCCCAGTTTGGCGCCCTGGCGGGAGCTCAAGCTCAAGTCCGTTGAGCGGGCCAACACCTTCAGCTTCGTAGCGTGGGACGGGGTCCCAGCCGTGGAGGTGAACTCGAAGGCCAGCATGTCGCTGCTGGCGCGGCCCCTCACCGTGGACCTGAATGCCACCCCCATGCTGTGCTGGCGCTGGCGAGTTGCGGCCAGCTTGAGCCAGGCCGACATGCGCCAGCGAGACGGTGACGACTACGCGGCTCGGGTCTACATCAGCTTGCGGCTGCCACCCTCTTCCCTGGGCCTGGGACTGCGAGCTCAGCTGGCCTTGGCCCGCGCCGTGTGGGGCCCAGAGCTGCCGGACGCGGCCATCAACTACGTGTGGGACAACCGCCAGCCCATAGGGACCACACGCCCCAACGCCTACACCGACCGCGCCCAGATGGTGGTCTTGCGCAGCGGCGACGCCGACGCCGGCCGGTGGGTGAGCG
>CANHKH010000412.1 GCA_947460165.1 Comamonadaceae bacterium | reverse complement strand
TGTTTCAACCTATCCATTCGCGCCCACCATGCCAGCCCTTTTTGACCGCTTGTATTTGCTGTGCATCTGGGTGTCAGGCCTGGCCATTTTTGTCATGAGCCTCATCATTCCCTGGGGCGTGTTCACCCGCTACGTGCTGGGCACGGGTTCGAGCTGGCCCGAGCCTGTGGCCGTGCTGCTGATGGTGACTTTCACTTTCTTGGGGGCCGCGGCCAGCTACCGCGCCAGTGCGCACATCGCCGTGGGCATGCTCACCGACAGGCTGCCCGCGCCTATGCAACGCGCTTGCGCAGCATTGGTGCACCTGTGCATGGTGGGCATTTGTGTGTTTGTCATGGTCTGGGGCAGCAAGTTGGTGCTGGGCACCATGGGTCAAACTTTGGGCGATTTGCCCTGGATGGCGGTGGGCTGGACCTACTTGCCCTTGCCACTGGGGGCGTTTTTGACCTTGTTGTTTGTGATCGAGCTCCTGGTCTGGGGCCCGGCCCACCAGCGTGCGGTGGTGGTGTTTGACCACGAAGGTCCTGGTTCGGTGGAGGCGGCCTGACCATGGATGCATTGGTGCTGATTGGCAGTTTTGTGGGCTTGATGCTGCTGGGCATGCCCGTGGCTTACGCCTTGGGCCTGGCGGCTTTGCTGGGCGCCTTGTGGATAGACCTGCCGCTGGACGCGGTGATGATTCAGATGGCCAGCGGCGTGAACAAGTTTTCCCTGCTGGCCATTCCTTGCTTTGTGCTGGCAGGCGCCATCATGGCCGAGGGCGGCATGTCCCGGCGCTTAGTGGCGTTTGCGGGTGTGCTCATTGGCTTTGTGCGTGGCGGGCTGTCGCTGGTCAACATCTTGGCCTCGACCTTTTTTGGCGCCATCTCCGGCTCTTCGGTGGCAGATACCGCCTCGATCGGTTCTGTGTTGATTCCTGAGATGGAGAAAAAGGGCTATCCCCGACCGTTTTCCACGGCGGTCACGGTCAGCGGCTCGGTCCAGGCCATTTTGATCCCGCCCAGCCACAACGCGGTGATTTACTCCATGGCGGCAGGTGGTTCGGTGTCGGTGGCGGCGCTCTTCATGGCCGGGGTGTTTCCGGGCTTGTTGCTGGGCCTGAGTCTGGCCATTTATTGCCTCTATGTGGCGCGCCGCGAAAACTACCCCAAGGGCGAAGTCATCCCCCTGAAGCAGGCCTTGAAAATTTGCGCCGACGCCCTGTGGGGGCTGGCCACCATGGGCATCATTTTGGGCGGCATTCTGAGCGGGGTGTTCACCGCCACCGAGTCGGCGTCCATCGCGGTGGTCTGGGCTTTCTTTGTGACCATGTTCATCTACCGCGACTACAAGTGGCGGGAGCTGCCCAAGCTGATGCACCGCACGGTCAAGACCGTGACCATCGTCATGATCCTGATTGGCTTTGCGGCCAGTTTTGGCTACATCATGACCTTGATGCAGATTCCGCTGAAAATCACCGCCGTGTTCACCGCCCTGAGCACCGAGCCTTGGGTGATCTTGGCCTGCATCAACCTCATGCTGCTGGTCTTGGGCACCTTGATGGACATGGCGCCGCTCATCCTCATTCTGACGCCCATCTTGATGCCCGTCATCAAAACCATAGGCGTGGACCCTGTGCATTTCGGCATGATCATGATGGTCAACCTGGGCATAGGTTTGATCACCCCGCCGGTGGGGGCGGTGCTGTTTGTCGGCAGCGCCGTGGCCAAGCTCAAAATAGAGCAGGTGGTCACGGCCATGAAGCCCTTTTTTGTGATTTTGCTGCTGGTGCTCATGCTGGTGACCTATGTGCCGCAAATTTCGCTGTGGCTGCCTCGCAGCATGGGGCTGTGAGGGCGCATGCGTTTGCCCGTGGTGCTGGTCACCCACCCCAGCGATAGGCTGCAGACCTACTTTGGCGAGCAGGCGCTGGCCAGGCTGCAGCAGGTGGCCAGCGTCAAGCTCAACCCGCACGCGCACGATTGGTCGGGTCCCGAACTGGTGGCGCAGGCCCAGGGCTGCGACCTGTTGATCGCTTACCGGCAAACCCCCCTGGATGCCGAATTTTTTGGCGCTGTGCCGCAGCTGCTGGCGGCTTTGCGTTGCGCGGTCGACATCCGCACCATCGACGTGGCGGCTGCCAGCCGTGAAGGCGTGCTGGTGACCCGCGCCAGCCCCGGCTTTGGCCCCGCCGTGGCCGAGTGGGTGATGGGCGTGATGATAGACCTGGCCCGCCACATCACCGATGCCAGCGCCGCCTACCGGCAGGGGCAGGTGGTGCAGCCGCGCATGGGGCGGGAGTTGCGCGGCGCTTGCGTGGGCATCATTGGCTATGGCGAGATAGGCCGCCAAGTGGCCCGCTTGGCCCTGGCCTTTGACATGCGCGTTTGTGTGCATGACCCCCATGTGCAACCCCAAGACCCGCTGCTGCAGGCCGTGACCCTGCCTGAGCTGCTGGCCCAGGCCGACCATGTGGTTTGCCTGGCGCCTGCCCTGCCCGAGACCGACAAGCTCATCCATGCCCAGGCCTTGGCCTGCATGAAGCCCACGGCCTATTTCATCAACGCCTCGCGCGGTCAGTTGGTGGACGAAGCGGCCTTGCTGCAGGCCCTGGACCAGGGCACGATTGCAGGCGCTGCGCTGGATGTGGGCATGGCCGCCGACCAAATGCCCTCTCCCGCCCTGGCCCGCCATCCCCGGGTGATTGCCACGCCCCATGTGGGCGGCCTCACTCCCGAGGCCATCGCGCACCAGGCGCTGGAAACGGTGGCGCAGGCCAGCGACATTTTGCAAGGCCGCATGCCGCCTGGCGCGGTCAATGCCGGGCAGGCCAGTCGCCTTGTCAAGCGATTTTCGCCATGAGCTTGCCTTCCTTGGCGGTGCCGCCCGGCGCCTGTGATTGCCACATGCATGCCTATGACGCGGCCTATCCCCTGGCGCCCACCGCCACCTTTGTGCCGCCGCATGCGCCCATGGGCGATTACCTTGCTGTTCAGCAGGCGCTGGGCCTGTCTCGGGTGGTGGTGGTGCAGCCCACCGCCTACGGCTTTGACAACCGCTGCACCCTGGCTGCGGTGGCCGCCCTGGGCCAGCGCGCGCGCGGCGTGGCCATGCTGCCTGCCACGGTGAGCCAGGCTGAGCTGCAGCACCTGCATGCTGCCGGCATCAGGGGCGTGCGGGTCATGATGTTGGCCGGTGGCCTCGCCAGCTGGGACGATCTGCCCACCCTGGCGGACCAAGTCCGGCCCTGGGGCTGGCACTTGAATGTGCAGTTCGACGGCAGTGAATTCGAGCAGCGCCTGCCCCTGCTGCGGGGCCTGAACCTGCCGCTGGTGATAGACCATCAAGGCAAATTCCTGCTTCCACCCACGCCGCAAGAGCCGGCTTTTCAAGCGCTGTGCACCTTGTTGGAGGCGGGCGGCACGTGGGTCAAACTGTCGGCACCGTACGAGACCTCGCGCACGGGCGCGCCGCATTACGAGGACGTGGCAGAGCTCGCCCGCTACCTTGCCAGGCACTACCCCGAGCGTTGCCTGTGGGCCAGCAACTGGCCCCACCCCAACCAGCATCCTGCGCCCTCCAGCGCCGCCTTGCTCAGCCTGCTGCCCGGCTGGCTAAGCCGGCCTGGCGATCTGCAGCGCATCTTGGTCGACAACCCGGCCGCGCTCTACGGCTTTGAGGCCTGAGGCCGGTTTTTTCGCCACACACCATGCCCCACGTTTATGTCTCCAATGCCGACAGCGGCGACATCACGGTCTTGC
>CANHKH010000411.1 GCA_947460165.1 Comamonadaceae bacterium | reverse complement strand
CGGAACAAAAAAGATGGGGCGAGGCGGCGCAGGCCATTGAGCGCGCCGTGGCCGTGGGCGGCCCACGGCTGGCGCGCTATCGCCAACTGCAGTTGCTCATTGAGGAGGGCAGGGCAGTGCAGGCCAGTTTGAAGGGCCGCGCGACCACCACACCTCCAATCCCAGTGACCGCCAGACCTTAGAGAAGCATTGGGAGTGTGGTCTGTTCCCAAGGTTTTGCCATTGCCCTTTGGGGTCACCGCCTTCAAGACTTGCAGGTGGCCTGCTGCTGCCGCTTAGAGGGTGCGAAGGCTTGGGGCTCGGTGTTGGCCGTTCCATGGTTTGAGGGATGGACACCCAAGGCCGCAGGCCCCACAGGTGTTCGACCCAGCAGCCTTGCCAGCACCCCAAAAAGCGGCAAGAAGATCACCACGGCAATGCCCCCACATCAGCTTGCAGGGAGTGCTGCAACACCTTGCCGCCTGTGGTGGCGACTTGAAAATTTCTTTGCCACAACGATGCCCATGGTTCTCATGTGTGATGAAGGGGCGGTTCGGCGTCGACGCGGGCAAGGCGGATTTGAATGAAGCGTGCGCCCTTGTGGTGTGATACTGCAGGCGCTATCATTTAACCTAAATCCGGCAGTTGGGCGCGGCCGAGGGGCTGACGAAGCAGGTCTCTGGCTAGGCGCGAGTGCCCCCCTGGACTGCCTGTCCGGGGGGTGCGAGCAACAACGCCAGAGGCCTGAAGCGGCAGACCTGCGGCCGTGCAGCGCTTTCACCCATGAGGTGAAGATCGTCGTAGGCGCAAGTGTTTGATTCGTAAAGTGTTTGAAGCGGAAGCAAGCGGCCAACTGCCGGGTTTAGGTTTAATCCATGAACACGGCCATTAAATTGCTTGCCGCCATGCGCCAGAACCCGAATGACTGGGCCATGGCAAAACTGCTCACAGTGGCCCAACAGTACGGCATGGAGGTACGAAGCACCGGGGGCAGTCACCACGTGTTTTCACACCCCTCAGTCAAAGACCCCCTGTCTATTCCGGCCCATCGGCCCATCAAAAGTATTTACATCAAGCGCTTCGTTGCACTCATCGATCAGATTCAGGAGTAAGCCATGACCGTGAAGACCATTGCGAAAGTGAAGCCCGCTTTTCCTTTCGAAGCCTACAGCCATGTGCTCAGCCCCATGGGCGTGGCAGATGGTGGTGGCTTTATGTTCACCATGCCTGATATTCCTGGCGTGTTGGCAGACGGACCCACCGAACTTGAAGCCATTGCCGACGGCCGTGAGGCCTTCATTGCAACCGTCAGTTCTTTGGTGGACATGGGGCAGGAGGTCCCTGTCCCGGCTTTCAACGTGGACGACTTCACGCCCGCATCAGCCTCAGGCAAGATCTTGGCGCGACTTCCGCGCTCCATGCACCTGCAATTGGCAGCCCGGGCGAAAACCGAAGGCGTGTCGCTCAACGCTTTGTTGCTTGTTTTGATTGCTGAGGGCCTGGGACGGCGCAGCGCATGAACCACTGACACCGGCTCCGTGACCTGGCCCTGGAGCCCGAGTGGGCGGGCCACCTCAGGTCTGGTCCGCAGGGCCAGAGCAGGGGCGCTCCATGCATCTGCGCGCCTGCGCTCTAGACCTCGGACCAACTCGCACCGCCAATGAATGTGCCGTCCACGGCCCGTGAGCGCCAAGCCGCAGGCTTGGGCAGTTGCATCCAGCTCGATCGTGCAGTCGGTGGAGACGGTCTTCGGTGCAGGTTGGGGCGTTCTTCTTTCCTGGTCTGTCCAAAAACGCGCACCAGCTGGGTCAGCTCGGCTGTTTTGCCAGGAAGGCACGCACCAGGTCGTTGAACCTTCGGGGCCGCTCGTAGTAGGCCAGATGACCCGCTCCCTTGAACAGCTCCAGCTGGCTGTTGGGGAACAGGCTGGCCACTTCGGTCATTTCTGCTGCGGAGAAAAGTGGATCTTCCGTTCCTCCCACCACCAGAACCGGACAGGTCATCGTCCCGGCTTCTGTGGCGGTCACAGGCCTGGTCTGGAAAACCGGGAAAACCGAAGGTGTGGGCGGCCCACCAGCTGACGCCATGATTTCTGCATACAGAAAGGTCAGTGCCGGAAAGTCCAGGTTCATCGCTTCACCGACCGGACCATAGGGGTGGTAGGCCGCCGCAAAGCGTTCTTTCTCTCCTGGGCTGCGCACTCTGGGCACGCCAGGCGGCATGCTCGACGCCTGGGTGCCGACCTGGCGATACCGTGCCTGCATGCGCTCATGCCTGAGCCTCCAACCTTCGTCGATCAGCGGGGTGCTGATGGTCCCCGGCCCACAGCACAAAATCAGGCTCGCCATGCGCTCAGGGTGGTCCGCCGCAAAATGCAGAGCGACTGCCGTCCCCAGAGAGGCTCCCATGACATGCAGTTTTTCTTCCGACATGCCCACATGGGCCAGCAGTGCCTTGAGATCCCTCGCATGGACATGCCCGTCCCCAGGGTCATGTGCTTGGCCCAGCGAACGCGAGCGGCCGTAGCCGCGCAGGTCATAAATCAGGCAGCTGTGGTGGTGGCGCAGTTCGGCCACCTGTTGCCACCACGACAGGTGGGTTCCGCTGGCCCCATGAATCAACACCAGCGCAGGCCCGTCGCCATGCAGCTCGTAGTAGATCTCGGAGTCTGAAGTGGTCAAGAGGCTCATCGTCGGGCCAGGCTTTGCGGTTTGCCCGTGTCGGCACATTCAGCCTCCAGGAATTCGTCAAAGCGACGGGTGATGCCGTCGGCCACCGCATAGAGCCGGTCTGCCCTTTCGGCCAGCGACATCTGCCCCCAGGGCCCGTGCAACGCGGCCCGGGCGGCGGCGACGGCCTGGTCCACCTCCTGGGCGCTGCCCTCATGGACTTGCGCGATGATGCTTCCATCGAGTGGCGAACGCTTGGCAAAGCTGCGTGCCGATGGCACGAAAGAGCCGTTGATGAAGTGATGGATCTGTTTCATGCGGGGGTCTGTATGGGGCGTGCCAGTGCAGCCGACGCGCAACTCACTCGCTCATCGTCGCCAGGATGTTGCGCCCGGTCCGTTCGATGTGGTCCGAGAGCAAGCGACAGGCCGTGTCCGCATCCCGCTCAAGCGCGGCGTCGGTGATCAGGCGATGCTCTCTGGCGACGTCCCTGTCGACATCGTGGCGTGTGAAAAAAATGCGGCGGTAGCGATCTTGGATCGTGTTGAGCTGTTGACAAAATTGCACAAGGATGGGCGATTGGCACGGTTGCGTCAGGGCGGCATGAAACGCGCCGTGCCAAGCCTCCCATTGCTCGGTTTCTTGGCTGGAAATGCGCTGCGACTCCAGCTTGGCCAGGCGATGGTGCGCAGCCAGCAATTGCGCCTCCCAGGCGTCTCCGCCCAAGGTAATGGCCAGGCGCAGCGCCTGGGTTTCCAAGAGCACGCGCAAACGGATGGCCTCTTCGAGCTCGGCCCGGGTGGCCGGTGCCACCCTGTAGCCCTTTTGGCTGTCGACCACCATCAGCCCTTCGCCGACCAGCCTGGTCACGGCCTCCCTGATGGGGCTCCAACTCACGCCAAAGGCTTGGCGTATGTCTTCCAGGCGAACCTTGGCCCCGGGCAGGTACCTGCCAGCCATGACGTCCTCCCGAAGACGCTGGGCAATGGAAAGGGCCAGGGTGGCGCCTTCGGGCGCACTTCGCAGGGTGTCGGACAAATCAGATCTCCAGGTGGAATGCGACGCCAGCAGCCTGGCAGGGCCAGCACCTGTTCACAGGCT
>CANHKH010000410.1 GCA_947460165.1 Comamonadaceae bacterium | reverse complement strand
CGGTCGTAGCGCTTGGCCTCGCCCTCGGGCTGGCCGGCCTCGGCCTCGGCGCTGATGACCAGGCCGCTTTCCACCAAGAGCGGGTCGCTGTAGTCGGGGAAGACGCTGGCCAGGGCGCGCCAGCCCTCGGGGGCGTAGCCCAGACCAAACTGCTTGGCCACCTGGCCCGACAGGCCCCGGCCTTTGAAGTAAGCCACCGCCTTGGGCGAGTCCTTGAGTTGCTTGGCGTAGGCCTGGGCGGCTTTTTCAAGCACGCTGCTCAGCGTGGCTTGCTGCTCGCGGGCCTTGGCTTGGCGGGCGCGCTCGGCCGGGGGAATGTCTTCTTCGGGCACCTGCAGGCCGTACTGCTGGGCCAGGTCTTTGACGGCCTCGACAAAGTTCATGCCCAGGTGGTCCATCAAAAAACCGACCGCGTTGCCGTTTTTGCCGCAGCCAAAGCAGTGGTAGAACTGTTTGGTGGGGCTCACCGAAAAAGACGGCGACTTTTCCGTGTGAAAAGGGCACAGGCCCGAAAAATTGGCCCCCCCTTTTTTGAGCTGCACATGGCGGCCCACGATGTCCACGATGTCAGCTCGGGCCAGCAGTTCTTGAATAAAGGGTTGGGGAATGGCCATGGGCTGAACGTCCATTGTAGGCAGCACAGGCCTGGACTCAGTCCCCCCGCACCACGCCTTCGCGCCTGGGGTCGGCCGCGCCCGCCCAGCCTTGCGGCGTGCGCTGAATCACTTGGATGCCGCTGGTCATGGGCGGCGTTTGCAGCACGTGCCCCCGCTCGCGCAGGGCTTGTTGGGTGGCCGCAGGAAAGCGGCCTTCTTCAAGCAGCAGCGCCCCGCCCAGGCTGCCAAAGTTGGGCAGGTCTACCGCTTGCTGGGGGCTCAAGCCTTGGTGCAAGGTGGCCCACAAGGTTTTGGCCGTGAAGTGAATGATGAAGGCCCCGCCCGGGCTGCCCAGGCTCATGAGCGCTTGGCCGGTGGCCGCGTCAAAGACCAAGGTGGGGGACATGGACGATCGCGGCCGCTTGCCTGGCTCCAGCCGGTTGGCCACGGGCCGGCCTTGGGCGTCTGCGGGCGACAGGCTGAAGTCGGTGAGTTGGTTGTTGAGCAAAAAGCCGCCTGGTCGCGAGGCGTCTGTCGTGACCATGCGGCGCGCACCAAAAGCCGCCTCAATGGTGGTGGTCATGGCCAGCATGCGGCCTTGGGCATCTACCACGCTCAGGTGGCTGGTGCCGAACTCGGGCTGCGCGGGCATGGGCGCATAGGCCCATGGTGTTTTCACCGCTGGCCCAGGTTGGCCGGGCGGGACCTGCTCTGTCGCGCGCGCTCCGATGAGTTGGCTGCGCGAGCGCAGGTAATCGGGCTCCAGCAAGCTGAGCCAGTGGCCTGCTGGCGCCCTCACAAAGTCAGGGTCGCCCACGTACAGGGCGCGGTCGGCAAAAGCCAGGCGCGAGGCCTGGGCGTAGCGGTGCAACCAGTCGGCGCTGGGCAGGCCTTGCGCCATCTCCGCGCGGCGCGCCGTTTGTGGCTGGGTGTTCTCCAGCATGACCAGTATTTGCATGACAGCCAGGTGGCCGGAGGAGGGCGGCCCCACACCGCAAATGCGCAGCGGTCTATCGGCAGTCGTGTGCTCCACGCACAGGGCTGGTCGCTCGCGAGCTTGGTACTCACGCAGGTCTGCCAAGCTGAGCACCCCGGGGCGTGGCGCTTGGGCGCTGCGCTCGACCATGGCTTGGGCCACTGGGCCTTCGTGCAAGGCGCGGCTGCCTTCCCGGGCCAAGCGGCGCAACACATGGGCATATTCCGGGTTGCGCAGCACATGGCCCACGGGCCAGGCTTGACCTTGGGCGTCGTAAAAAAAACGCCTGGCCACCGCGTCTTGCCGCAGCAAGGGGTCGCTCTGCAGCAAGGTGTGCAGGCGTGGGCCGATGGCAAAGCCTTGCTCGGCCAGTGCAATGGCAGGCGCCAGCAAGCGTGGCCACGGCAGGCGCCCATGCTGACGGTGGGCGAGTTCCAGCATGCGCACCGCACCCGGCACGCCCACCGCCTGGCCACTGACCACCGCTTCAGCAAAGGGCAGCGCCTGGCCTTGGGCGTCTAAAAAAGCCTCGGGGCGTGCGGCGGCGGGTGCGGTTTCTCGGCCGTCAAAGGCCTGCACATTCTGGCCATCAAAATAAAGCAAAAAAGCCCCACCGCCTATGCCGCTGGACTGCGGCTCCACCAGGCCCAGCACCATTTGCACGGCAATCGCGGCGTCCAGTGCAGTGCCGCCTTCACGCAGCACTTGGGCGCCTGCCTCGGCCGCCAGGGGATGGGCCGCAGCCACGGCGTGACGGCTGTGCAGCGAGCCTGTTGAAGAGCCCCATCCACTGGCCGCCTCTGGTTGCTCGGCCACCAAGACAGGCGCGGACGGCAGGCTCGCGCAGCCTTGGAGCAGGACCAGGGTCAGCAGGCTGCCCGCTTGGGTCCTGCCACTGGCTTGGTTCAATTTCAAGCGCCATGGGGCAGCAGCCATCTTCATGGCTTTGAATAGGAATCTTGACATGAGAAGCTCACTCTGAAGGTGTGTGCAATCTGGCGGGCTATTTGTAAATTCAAGTAATTCATTGTCTTGCTTGTTCATATTTTGTGATTAAATTTACTCGCTCAAAAACCTTGGGTTTTATTTCATCATTCAATGAATATTGATTTTCGATTAATTAAAGATTTATATTTATCATTTAACGCATGTTTAAATTTATTAAATTGGCTGTCTCCGTTTTTACATCATTTTTTCTGGTGGCTTGCGGCGGAGGTGGTGAAAAGACCAATACATCAGACATAAACATCACTTGTCAAGGCGCTGCCTGCACTGCAGGCGCGGTCAGCAGTTATATCAATCCATCCGCCCAGGTTTGGACCTATCAAAACACCAGCAACGGGCCGGTCACCATTGACCTGAATTTTTCAAATTTGGCCGCGGGGCAAGAGCTGTCCTATGTCTTTGGCAACGGCTACAGCTCGGCGGTCAACGCACTTCCCAACCCGGGTCAGGCCTTGGCACAGGACGGATCACTTGGCAAAACCACATCCAGTACAGCCACCCAGCCCGAACTCACTGCGCAAGATCCGCTGTCTGAAAGGCAGGACATCTGGCGGCTGCAAGGCAGCAAAAAAGATGCGGATGTCTGGAACCGCTTGTCATTGAGCAAAGCTTCATCCTTCGCAGTGGGCTCTTCCGCCGCCTCTTCCAGCACTGGCACCGCAAGCACACCCAATGCCCAGGAGCGTGTGTGGATAGACAACGATTCGGAAGATGCCACAGAGTACACCACCACTCGCCGATCTTTTTGCGTGGCAGGCACGGGCCGCAAAGTGGTGACCTGGGCAGACAAGGCGTCCTCGGACATCTTGGATAAAAAAACCATTGCCGCGTTTGAAAAAACCATGTGCGGCAGCGCCGGGGCCATCTCACGCATGAGCCGTTTGATTGGTGATGTCTGGAGTCCTCAGGCGAGCGGTGGCTTGATCCAGGAAACTGGCACCGCCAAGTTGGATGTCAATATTGTGGTTCTTGGCGTGGACGAAAAATCAGCTTGGGGAGGTTATTTTTATCCTGCAAATACTTTTTTAAAGTCAATCTTTCCCAGCAGCAATGAGGCCTTGGTTTTCTTTGTGAATGCAAATACCTTGACTAAGAATTTACCATACACCTTGTCCTTGTTGATCCATGAACTGACCCACATGGTGTATTGGCATGAGCGCTCGGTGCTGAACAATGCCCCCACTCACGACACATG
>CANHKH010000409.1 GCA_947460165.1 Comamonadaceae bacterium | reverse complement strand
GCGCTGGGGCTGGGGAAAATCTGCTGGTCAAACAAATCCAGGGCCTCGTCGAGCCGCCCCAGACCCACCTTGAACAAGGCCAGGTGCCACCACACATGGCCGCGAAACAGGTTGAAGTCGTTAAGCCGGTCGGCCACCGCGCTCAGGCTGCGCTCGCCCTCGTGCAAGCGGCCCTGCATCTCATGCACATGGGCCAGCGCGTGCAGCGCCCACAGGTCCAGCGGGTTCTGCTGCAGGGCTTGCAAGGCATGGGTTTCGGCCAGCTCGTAAGAGCCGGCTTCTTCCAGCGCAAAAGCCAGCGGCCCCAGCACCAGCGCGTGGCCGCTGACCGATGGGCTCCAGTGGGCCACGGCTTGCATGGCGGCGGCGAGCTGGCGGCGTTTGTCGCCGGTCCAAAACAGCATGTTGGTCAATTGCCGGTAGGCCAGCAGGTCCAGCGGCCAGCGCAGCACCAGGTCTTCCAGCGCTTGCAGGCGCTGGGCCACGCGGCCGTCCACCCAGGCTTGCAGGGCTTGAATGTGCAGGCGCTCGCGCTCATTGGCTTCGGGCAGGGCCTGGGCCAAGGCCAAATAACGGCGGGCTTCGGGCACGCCAGTGCTCAGGCCGTCACCCATGTGGGCGTAGCCTCGCAGCACCTGGCCGAGCACAAAGCCGGGGGCTTGATCGAGCAGGGATTGCAGCTTGGCCTGCACGCCGGGGCGGTAGAGGTAAAGATCGGTCAGGAGGGCGTCGTAATGCTCGGCCTGCGCGGCATCAAGCCCGCTCAAGGCCAGGCCCCGTGCGTCGGTGATGGGCTTCATCTTGCGGCCCTTCAAGCGCTGGCGGGTGGCGTTTGCCAATGCGCCAAATGGCCTTGCTTGACCCAGACCGTGGCGCCTTGCGCACCCGCTTGCGCCCTGAGGTGGCTGTTGCAGGGCAGGCGCAGCCAGGAATGAGCGGCAAAGACTTCGCCGCCCTCCGCAAAGCTGCCATCGAGCACAAAAAACTCAGCGCCACCGGGCAGCACCAGCTCTATGGGTGCGTGGGGAGCCCAAGTTTCAAGGCGCACGTCTTCTTGGGCGCTGGCAAACAGGCGCTTGAACTGCACGCCGGGGCGCTGCGGGTCGGCCTTGTTCTTCACGTCGGCCGTTTGCACCTGCAGCTGCACCTGGTCTTTGGGGTCAAACTGCCAGAGCTTGACCAAGATGGTGGCCCCTTGGGGCGCGCTGGGGGTGTGGCGGGTGCCGCGCGGGTTGCGCACATAGCTGCCTGCGGGGTAGCGGCCTTGCTCGTCTTCAAACACGCCATCAAGCACCAAATACTCTTCACCGCCGGTGTGCGTGTGGGCGCTGAAGCTGCTGCCCGGGGCGTAGCGCACGATGCTGGTGGCCTGGGCCACTTCTTGGCCCAGGCGGTGCAGCATGCGGCGCTCCACCCCCGGCAGGGGAGAAGCCAGCCAGGGCTGCTGGGCGGCGTGCACGCTGGCGCGCAGGGTCAGGTCGGCATTGAGTTGCATGGGGGCCTCGCTTTCAAAAATAGTGGCAAAAATTCAAAGGGCGTGTGGCTCACGCCGGCGCCGCCTGCGGCTGCAACTTGCGCTGCGTCAGCAGGCCTTTGACAGCCAGCTCGGCCGCGTCCAGCGCGCCTTCGAGGTAGCCGCCGTAATGGGCCGAGCGCTCGGTGCCGGCCAGCCACACGCGTTCGGCCCATTCGGCCGGCACGACAGCGCCCTGGTAGCTGGGGTGGTAGGTCAAGGGGCGCAGGTCGCCCTTGGCCGCCGTCAAGGGCTCTTGGGCCCAGTCTTGCACCTCGCTCCACAGCGGGCTGGCCGCCTGCGCGCCAAACAAGCGGGTGAACTGCGCCAGCGACTGGCGCTGCAATTCCTCGCGGCCAATGCCGGCGCGGTAGTCGGGCGAGGCGCCCACAAAGCCAAACAAGGCAGCAGCCTCGCCACGGGCGTCAGAGGCGTCGTGGATTTCCACCATGGGGCCGCGCTGGCTCATGGCCGCGCCCGACAGGCCCGCCTCGCGCCAAAACGCTTTGGGGTACACGGCCACAAACTTGGCTTGACCCGCCATCCAAGTGGGGGTGTGGCGCATGTCGCTCATGAGCGGCTCTGGCCAGGCGGGGCTCAAACCCATGTCTTGCGCCATCAGCCGGGGCGGCACGGTGACGATGACTTGCGCGGCCAGCTGCGTCCAGCGGCCGCTGGCGTCTTGCAGCTCCAGCTCCACAGCGTGCGGGCGCAGCTGCATGGACAGCACTTGGGTGCCGGTTTTGAGGTGCACGCGCTCGTCCAGCCTGGCTTGCAGCGCCTCAATGAGCGCTTGCGTGCCGCCCGCAATGCGCTGCGAGGCTGGCGACTGCTCCCAGCTGCTGTGGTGCTGGCGCACCTGGCCGTCAGAGGTTTCCACCACGGTGGCGCCCCGGCTGAACTGCGCAAAATGGCCCAGGCCCAACTGGCTGAGCAAAGCTTCCATGCGCGGGTTCATGCCCGGCCAAAACCAAGACGGCCCCAGGTCTGCGCGGTGGGCCGCGCCCGGCAGGCCACGGCTGAGCACACGCCCGCCCACGCGCTCGCGCGCCTCCAGCAAAAGCACGCGCTGGCCGGCTTGTTGCAACAAATAGCTGGCATACAAGCCACTGAGGCCGGCGCCAATCACAACCACGGGATAGGACACAGCAATCTCCTTTCAAGCGGCCATGGGCCGCACGTCTAACTCATGGGTCCAGCTGTTTTTGCGCTGCTCAAACAGCTGAAGGTACTGCAGCGCCAGGTCTTGCGGCTCAATCAGCGCGGCCGCATCGGCCGTGGCAAAGCGCTGGGCGGTGCGCTCGCTGCGGATCAAGCCGTCAATCACCACATGCGCCACATGGATGCCGTCGCTCTCATGTTCGCGGGCCAGTGCCTGGACCAAGCCCCTGAGCGCAAACTTGGCCGAGCTGAAAGCCGAGAACTTGGGGCCCGCGCGCAGGCTGCCGGATGCGCCACTGAAGATCAGAGCGCCCCCGCCCTGCGCTTGCAGGCGCGGTACGGCTTGCTGGCTGACATTGAACGCAGTCAAGACCATGGAGGCCCACACCGACTGCAGGGTCTCGGGCGAGGTGCTTAAAAAATCTTGCCGGTGAAACTGCATGGCGTTGTGGACCACGCCGGCCAAGGGCGGGTGCTCGCGGTCCAGCCTGGCAAACAAGGCCGCCGTGGCTTGCGGGTCGCGCAAGTCGGTGGCCCAGTCGCCCTGCCGGGACACGCCCACCACGGCGTAGCCTGCGGCTTCAAAGGTCTGGGTGAGCGCCTGGCCCAAGCCAGGCGCGTGGCCTGCGATCAAGAGTGTTTTTTGCGAGGACGGCATGGAATGCTTTCTGATTTTTGGTGAAGGACTGGACAGCCATGCGGTGGCCAGTCCTTCAGTGGCAAGGTTCAAGTGTGGCCGCAATGCCTGCAGACAAGTTCATTCATCACCACAGCCTGCGTACAGCCTCAAGGTGTCTTGGCCAGGGCAAAGTCGCGCACGCCGTCGAAGGTGATGAACCAAACACACTCGTCAGACTCACAGGCATCACCGTGGGCCTGACCTGCAGGCTGGTACCAGTAACTGCCTGGCCCCATGCGGGCTGCCGTTTTTTGCGAGCCATTGGCACCCCAGTGCTTCATGACCCCTTTGATCACCACCAACTGATAGTTGGCCGTGTGCGTGTGCATTGGAAAAGCGCCCCGCCCCATTTTCATCACGATCGACGAGGCACCCGATTCTGGTTGTCCTAGAACAGCCGCGATTTGGGGCTCACCACTCTTTTTGGGACTG
>CANHKH010000408.1 GCA_947460165.1 Comamonadaceae bacterium | reverse complement strand
TTGGGCTTCAAGGGCTTTCAAAACCCCGACGAGGTGGGCGCCGCCGCCGTGGACTACCTGCGCGTGGCCGGCCACCTGGTGTTTGGCTACTTTTGGGCACGCATGGCGCAGGTGGCGCTCAAGCAAATTGAAGCGGGCAGCACCGACCCGTTTTACACCGCCAAGCTGCAAACCGCGCGCTTTTACTTTGCCAAGCTCTACCCCGAAACGGCCACGCTCATGCGCACCGCGCGCACGGGCAGCAAGCCCTTGATGGACACCGAAGCGGCCCTGGCCTGAAAGACATGCACATGAAAAAACTTCTTATCGCCTCTGGCTTTTTGGCCCTGGCAGGTTTGGCCCAGGCGCAGCTGACGCCAGCGGGCGTGTGGCACAGCATTGACGACAGCACCGGCAAACCCAAAGCCGAAATTGCCATCAAAGACAACGGCAAGGGCGGCCTGAACGGCCGGGTCGAACGCAGCTTGCAGCCAAGCAGCGCCGAGCCCAATTGCTCGCTGTGCACCGACGACCGCAAAGGCCAGCCCAAAATTGGCATGGAAATCATCCGCGACGCCAAGCAAACGGGCAAAGACGCGGTGTGGGAGGGCGGCACCATTTTGGACCCCGAAAACGGCAAGATCTACAAGCTCAAGCTCACCCCTCTTGAGGGCGGGGCCAAGCTGCAAGTGCGTGGCTACATAGGCCCGATTTACCGCACCCAGGTGTGGCAACGTGCGCAGTAAGGACAAGCCATGAACCGATTCAATGTCAAACAAGTGGCCGTGCTGGGTGCCGGCGTCATGGGCGCGCAGATCGCCGCACACCTGGTCAACCTCCGGGTACCGGTGATTCTTTTCGACTTGGGTGCAGCCGAGGGCCCCAAAAGCGCCATTGCCATGCGCGCCATTGAGAACCTCAAAAAGCTCAAGCCCGCGCCGCTGGGCGTGGCCGCAGACGCTGCCCTGATTCAGCCGGCCAACTACGACGAACACCTGGGCCGGCTCAAAGACTGCGACCTGGTGATCGAGGCCATTGCCGAACGCATGGACTGGAAGCTGGACCTCTACCGCAAGGTGGCCCCGGCGTTGGGGGCGCACACCATTGTGGCCAGCAACACCTCGGGCCTGTCCATCACGCGCTTGAGCGAAGCTTTGCCAGAGGACTTGCAGCCACGGTTTTGCGGCATTCATTTTTTCAACCCGCCGCGCTACATGCAACTGGTTGAGCTCATTGCCACGCCCTCGACCGACCCGCAGGTGATGGACAAGCTCGAAAACTTTGTCACCAGCACCCTGGGCAAAAGCGTGGTGCGCGCGCTGGACACGCCCAACTTCATTGCCAACCGCGTGGGCATCGCCGGCATGCTGGCGACCATCAAGGAGGCCGAGAAATTTGGCCTGAGCTACGACGTGGTCGACGACCTGACCGGCAAAAAAATGGGCCGCGCCAGCTCGGGCACCTTCCGCACTGCCGACGTGGTGGGCTTGGACACGCTGGCCCATGTCATCAAAACGCTGCAAGACAACTTCACCGAGGCCAACGACCCGTTTGCGGCGAACTACGCCACGCCCGAGGTGCTGCAAAAGCTGATCGCCGACAAGCGCCTGGGCCAAAAAACCAAGGCTGGCTTTTACAAAAAAGTCGGCCGCGAGGTGATGCGCCTGGACCCCGAGACCCTGGAGTACGTGAGCGGCGGCGCCAAGGCCAACGAGGTGGTGGGCCGCATGCTCAAAAAGCCCGCGCCAGAACGCCTCAAGCTGCTCAGGCATGCCGAGGGCGCCGAGCCCCGCTTTTTGTGGGCCATCTTGCGCGACCAATTCCACTACGCCGCTGTGCACCTGCAAAGCATTGCCGAGACTGCGCGCGACGTGGATTTGGCCATGCGCTGGGGCTTTGGCATGAAGCAAGGCCCCTTTGAGCTGTGGCAGCAAGCCGGCTGGCTGCAGGTGGCGCAGTGGGTGCAAGAAGACATTGACGCGGGCCTGGCGCTGTGCAAAGCGCCGCTGCCCGAATGGGTGTTCACCGGCCCCGTGGCCGAGGCGGGCGGCGTGCACACGCCCCAAGGCTCATGGAGCCCGGCACAAGCCCGCTTTGTGCCCGTGCGCAGCTTGCCCGTGCATGCGCGCCAGCATTTCCCTGAAACCGTGCTGGGCGCCAACGCACCCAGCGTGGACCAGGCCGGCACCACGCTGCACGAGGACGACGCCATTCGCCTGTGGACGCTGGATGGCGAGATGCTGATTGCCAGCATCACCACCAAGATGCACGCCATCAGCCCCGACGTCGCCATCGGTCTGCTGCGCGGCATCGAGATGGCCGAGCAAGAGTTCCAGGGCATGGTGATCTGGTCGCCCGACGAGGTGTTCTCGGCCGGCGCCGACCTGCAGGCCATGCTGCCCTCCTTCATGATGGGCGGCGTCAGTGCCATTGAAGGGGCCGAGCATGAATTGCAGGACATCATGCTGCGCCTGCGCTATGCCGCAGTGCCTGTGGTCTCGGCTGCGCGCGGTCTGGCTTTGGGTGGCGGCTGCGAATTGGCGCTGTACTCGGCCCGGCGTGTGGTCGCCATGGAAAGCTACTTTGGACTTGTCGAGGTGGGCGTGGGCCTGGTGCCTGGCGCTGGGGGCCTGGCCTACATCGCCCGCCGCGCGGCTGAAAACGCGCAGGCCAGCAGCAACAAAGAGCTGCTGCCCTTTTTGGCGGAAGGTTTTACGGCTGCTGCCATGGCCAAGGTGGGCACCAGCGCGCTGGAGAGCCGCCAACTGGGCTACCTGCTGGACAGCGACGTGATCGTCGCGCACAAAGACGAGCTGCTCTTTGTCGCCCTGAACGAGGCCCGCGCCATGGCCGCCTCGGGCTGGCGACCCCCTCTGAAAAAGAGCTTTCCGGCCGCAGGTCGCCACGCCCTGGCCACGCTCACCGGTCAGCTGGTGAACATGCGCGACGGCGGCTTCATCAGCGCGCACGACTTTCACATTGGCCAGCTCATTGCGAGCGTGGTGTGTGGCGGTGATGTGGAGCCCGGCACGCTGGTCACCGAGGAGTACCTGATGACCCTGGAGCGCCGCGCCTTTTGCCAGTTGGTGGGCCACCCCAAGAGCCAAGAACGCATCATGGCCATGATGAGCACGGGCAAGCCATTGCGCAATTGATTCTGACCCACGCCCTCCCCTCTGGGGGAGGGCTGGGGAGGGGGCACGATGCAGCACCAATCGACGATCAAGGCACAACGCCATGCCCGCGACTTGCGAGCCGGCATGACCGATTCTGAGCGCTTGTTGTGGGCCAAGCTGGGTGCGGAGCAATTGGGCGTGAAGTTCAGGCGCCAGCATCCGCTGGGCCCTTACATCGCAGACTTCGCCTGCCTGGCCCCTGCCCTGATTGTGGAGCTCGATGGCTCGCAGCACGCTGTGGATGCGGCCTACGACGCCCGCCGGGATGAATTTTTCAAGGCCCATGGCTTTGTGGTGCTGAGGTTTCCAACGGATGCGCCTTTTAGAAACATGGAGGGTGTGTTGCAGGTCATTTTTGAACAACTGACAGCTGTGGCACGCGATGCCCCCACCCCAACCCTCCCCCAGAGGGGGAGGGAGTAAATGCAAGGAGCACTGATGCATGAACACAAGCTGGCCTTTTCCTGCCCCCTCCCCCTCTGGGGGAGGGCTGGGGTGGGGGCATCGCGTGCCACGGCTGTCAGTTGTTCAAAAATGACCTGCAACACACCCTCCATGTTCATAAAAGGCGCATCCGTTGGAAACCTCAGCACCACAAAGCCATGGGCCTTGAAAAACTCATCCCGGCGGGC
>CANHKH010000407.1 GCA_947460165.1 Comamonadaceae bacterium | reverse complement strand
GTCGGCCCGCATCAAGGAAAAGCTGGGCGCCAAGGCGGCCTGATGTTCTGAGCCAAGCCTGTCTTGGCGGCCATCGAAAGCCTGAGCCCGAAAAAGCCGCTGTTTCAGCGGCTTTTTCTTTGGAGTTTTTCCCCATGAGTTTGCTGCCCAGCTTTGACCCCCGCACCGTGCCCGTGCACAGCGTGGACCTGCACCTGGACCGTGTGCTGCCCGAGCGCCTCACGCCCGAGGCCTTGCGCCAGCGCTTTCGCTCGCCGCCCGAGTGGCAGCCCGAGTCCAGCGTGGAGCGCCGCTTTACAGACCGTGCGCCTGCCCAGGCCGCCGTGCTGGTGCCCTTGGTGATGCGCGCTGAGCTCAGCCTCTTGCTCACCCAGCGCGGCCAGCACCTGAGCACGCACTCCGGGCAAATTGCGTTTCCGGGTGGCCGCTGCGACGACACCGACACCGACGCGGTGCACACGGCCCTGCGCGAGGCCCACGAAGAGGTGGGCTTGGAGGCCGATTTTGTCGAGGTGCTGGGCACCTTGCCGACCTACACCACCGGCAGCGCCTACGTGATCACGCCCGTGGTGGCCCTGGTGCGGTCAGGCTTTGCGCTGCAGGCCAACCCCGACGAAGTGGCCGATGTCTTTGAAGTGCCCTTGTCTTATTTAATGAACCCGGCCCACCACCGCCGCCACGTCATGCCCATGACGGATGGCGAGCGCCAGTGGTTGTCCATGCCCTGGCGTGCTGAGCCGCACACCCCAGAGCGCTACATCTGGGGTGCTACCGCAGGCATGTTGCGCAATTTGTATCGCTTTTTGGCCGCTTGACACCGCCCTGAGCGACCGCTGCTCTGGCATCTGCCCGCCGCGTGGAGCGGGGTCGCGTTTATCATCCTGGGCATGAGCTTTTTTGCCGTGTTGTTGGCGTTGATTGTGGAGCAGGCCAGGCCCCTGGCGCCTGGCAATGCCGTCCATGGGGTGTTGCGAGCTTGGGCCCGCTGGTCCAGCCGCAACCTTGATGCTGGGCGCCCCCACCATGGCTGGCTGGCCTGGTCTGTGGCCGTGGTCTTGCCCACCCTGGCCGCCTTGGCCATCCATCTGGCCTTGTGGCAGGCGCACCCCGTGCTGGCCTTTGTCTGGAACGTGCTGGTGCTGTACGTGACCTTGGGTTTCAGGCAGTTCAGCCACCACTTCACCGACATCCGTGATGCCCTGGACATGGGCGACGAAATGCGGGCCAGGCAACTGCTGGCCGACTGGCAACAGGTCGATGCCAGTGAGCTGCCGCGCAGCGAAATCGTGCGCCATGTCATCGAGCACTCGGTGCTGGCCGCGCACCGCCATGTGTTCGGCGTGCTCAGTTGGTACTCGGTGCTGGCCGCCATGGGCTTAGGCCCTGCGGGGGCTGTGCTCTACCGCATGAGTGAATTTGTTGCGCGCTACTGGACCTACAAGAGCCGCCGGCCTGGCGAAGGGGTGAGTGCCGCCTCGCTGCATGCCGCCGACACCTCCTGGGGCGTGATCGACTATTTGCCAGCCCGCATGACGGCCGTGGCCTTTGCCGTGGTGGGCAGCTTTGAAGACGCCATCGACAGCTGGCGGCAATACGCTCAGCAAATGGCCAGGCCAAGCCTGGTCTCCATCACCGACCGCAACAAAGGCGTGGTGCTGGCTGCCACCGCGGGGGCCGTGAACGTGCGCCTGGGCGGCTCCCGCCTCAAGGCCGTGCGTGCCAATGCGCTGGAGGCCGACCAAGACGAGCCGCAGGCCACGGTGTCCACGCCTGGCCGAGAGCCTGAACTGGCCCATCTGCGCAGCATTGTGGGCTTGGTATGGCGCTCTGTGGTCTTGTGGATGGTGCTGCTGGCCCTGCTCACCTTGGCGCGGCTGCTGGGGTGACTGCTCTGGAGCGATGAATCAAGGCATGCAGCAAGCCACTCTTTGCTGGCAAGGCCTTGGCTCGAAAGTCCATTTGGGTTCAAACATCAGCTATACTTTGAGCTTCAGCGGCTGTAGCTCAGTTGGATAGAGTACTTGGCTACGAACCAAGGGGTCGTGGGTTCAATTCCTGCCAGCCGCACCATATGAATCAGGGACTTACATTCGAAAGGGTGTAAGTCCCTTCTTCTTTTCCGAATCCGCCCACCGCTGCTGCCTATAACGGATTTGGCGAGATTGTTTCGCCAGGCCAGCGAGCAGTCACCACGGACTGCATCAGTCCCTGTTCTGCCATGCTCAGAGCTTCACTGGTGGTCACGCCAATGTGATCCAGCACCTTGACTCAAATTGCCACAGCGACTCATCCCTGATGGCGCAAAAATCTTTCTCGCAACCCTCGAAAAATAACCCGAAACTCAACATCAATGGGATTGCGCTGGGTCTCTGGCAAAACCTTCCATGAATCGAAAAGCAGATCGATTTTGGCTTCGGTCATCGCGAAAAAATTGAAGCCAGTCAGCACGCCTTTGGCATCAAAGTAGCGTCTGAGCAATGCGTTGGGAACCTGTTGGAAAAATTCTCTAGCGCTGTAGTGACGTGCCATGCTTGTCTGCCTTGGGGTGGTGTTGAAATACACTCTATTGCACAATCTGGATCGAATGCACATGGCCTGTACAGACAACTTGTTTTGCGCCACGAAGGGATCAGACGATGACTACCGCCAGCAAAATTGAATCTGAAATTTCAGCCTTGCCGCCGCACTTGCAGGCAGAGGTGCTCGATTTCGTGCAGTTTGTGAAGTACCGTCACGGCATCGCCAAGGTGGCAATCGCCGAAAGCAAGCTGCACAGCGGTGGCGACTCGCCATTTTTCCAGGCGCTGTCCGAAGCGGGGTTTGTGGGCTGCATCGAAACAAACGAGCAACTGTCCACCAGTTACAAGCAACACATTGATTTCTCTGCCAAGGTCGGCATGCAAGCATGATTTTGGTGGACACGGGCGCATGGCTGGCGCTGGCCGACAAAGGTGATGCTTACCACGGCAGGTGTGTGGCGTTTTTCCGCAGCAACCGCGAACCATTGATGACGACGTACCCCGTGCTCGTGGAGTGCGTGCATTTGATGCTCAGGCGCATTGGGGTAATCAAGACGCTGGCATGGATGGAAACGCTGGCGGCACAAGGCGTTGGTGTGTTTGCAATGGGTGCCGACCATTTGCCACGCCTTGCGGAGTTGATGCGCCAGTATGCGGATTTGCCCATGGACCTGGCGGATGCTTCGCTGGTCTTGCTGGCCGAAGAGTTTGGCGAAGGCCGGGTCGTCAGCACCGACGAGCGCGATTTTCATGCGTACCGGTGCCGAGCCAGCACCCGTTTAGCAATTTGCTGCTGACCCAAAGCTAAGTATGACGGAAATAGAATGATTTCTCTCCACCCGGTGTGATCCGTCCCAAGAGGCGACCAGCTCCGAGTCGGGCCGTGTCAGCGAGCCACTGGTCTGCACCGTTCGGTTTCGATGTCATTTCTTTGTCTGTGAGCTCTGACGGGCCAGGTCATTTTTTGGTCCTTTGCCATAGAACTTGCTCTGTGCCATTCAAATCGCTTCGTGCCGCTCGCAGGGACTTGGCAATGGCACAAGTCCTTCTAACACCTGGGGCTTTGATGCAAGCATGTACGATGGCTACTTCTTTTCCCCAGGGGGAGTAGCGAGCCGGCAAGGTCTTCATTGATGCAATGAAGATCTGTGCCGGCGGCGAAGTCCGTCAATACACAGGTGGCAGCAGCTGCCTGTCGGATTCGCCAGGTCCGGCCCAGCGCCGCGATCACGCAAGACCTTGCGGGTGTTGTTCAACACCGCTGAAGGTTTTT
>CANHKH010000406.1 GCA_947460165.1 Comamonadaceae bacterium | reverse complement strand
GGTTCAAAACGACGCAGAGGCGGTGAAGTGGTATCGGCTCGCCGCAGAGCAGGACCATGCGAGTGCGCGCTTTAACCTGGGCTTTATGTACGCCAACGGCCAAGGGGTGGTGCAGAACTACGCGCAGGCGGCCAAGTGGTACCGACTGGCAGCCACGCAGGGCAACTCGAGTGCGCAATTTGCCCTGGGCGTTTTGCACCTCCAGGGCCTGGGCGTGACGCAAGACGACGCGGAGGCGGTGAAGTGGCACCGACTGGCCGCAGAGCAGGGCAATGCGGGTGCGCAGTTCAGCCTGGGCGTGTTGCATGACAGTGGCAAAGGCGTGGTGCAGGACCATGCACAGGCCATGAAGTGGTACCTGCTGGCCGCCGAGCAGGGGCATGCGAATGCGCGCTTCAACATCGGCGTGTTGCATGACAAGGGACTGGGCCTGGTGCAAGACCACCTAGAGGCCGCCAAGTGGTACAGGCTGGCTGCCGCGCAGGGGCATGTGCGTGCGAACATCAACCTGGGCTTGTTGCTCGACAGCGGCAAAGGCCTTGTGCAAGACCATGCACAGGCCATGAAGTGGTACCTGCAGGCCGCCGAGCAGGGAAGTGCGAGTGCGCAGTTCAACCTGGGCCTGATGCACGACCAGGGCCAAGGCGTTGTTCAGGACGCCAAAAAAGCCCACATGTGGTTCAGCCTGGCGGCTGTCAAAGGCAGCAGCGAAAGTGTGAAGGCAAGAGACATGGTCGCTCAAAGAATGACAGCTCAACAAATCGGCGAAGCGCAAACCATGGCAAGGCAGTGCATGGAGCGCAATTTCAAAGGGTGTGACTGACCCGGCTGGCAAGCCAGGCCGCATGTGATGCAGGCCTGTTGCCCATGGGCGGCCACGGCGGCAGCATCTTTGGGTTCACAGGGTCCATGGCCGGCGGTGTGGGCCATGGGCGCGTCTTGGGCGGCCTCGTGCTTAACGCGGTCTCAATGCGTTGAGGTGCGCTTGGTGGGTGATTTGGGCATACAGCGCCTTTCCTGTTGGGATGCGCGACACAGCGAGTTGTCTCAAGCTGCCCAACGCATCAGCGTCACGATGATCACAGCAAAGCCCAAGCCCATGTTGACCAACACCCATTGGCGAATTTGACCCAGCGCGGCGCCGCCTGCGGCCCACTCAGAGGCGGCCACGGCGCGGCTGAGCTTTTTGTACAGGGCAAAGCGGATGTGGAAAAAGATCGCCACCATGGCCACACCCAGCACGGCCATGAGGGTCCAGGACAGGGGCATGTCAAAGCGGCCGCCCGACTGCACCACCTGCTTGGCGCTGCGGCCCAGCATCCAAACGCCGCTGGCCAGGGTGAGCAATGAGGCCAACAACACGGCCTTGAAAAAGCGGCCCAGCACCTCGTGCATCAGCCTGATTCGCACAGGCGCTTCCAGTGAACTGAGGGCTGGGCGCAAGAAAAAGTGCGCAAACACCATGCCGCCCACCCACACCACAATGGCCAAGACATGCAGTGTTTTAAGGATGGCGTAGATCATTGAAAAGTCTCCTTGAATAGGCAGCGGGTGTGAGGTCAGCCAAGGACAGCCAGGGTCTGATCTGCAGCTTGTGCCGGGGAGAGCATAAAGCCCCATGCCCCTGCCCAAAGCCCCACACAGCGCCGGGCTGATGATTTGAAGGGTTGAAAAGCCCGCACCCCGCCATGAAGTTGGCAGCAGCGCTCAAGCCTTGTCAGTAAGATGCAGGCCTTCACATTCAAGCTGACTTGCAAGACGACATGCCACTGCCCTGCCTTTGCTGGGCATGTGTGGCCCCCATCATTTTTATTCCCCTGAAAAAACCATGAGCTGGATGGCAAGCCTGAGGCTGAACTACACCTTTGAAGACAGCCGCACGGTGGCGCGCTACGAGCACCAAGGGCCGCTGCGCATCTTGCAGTCGCTGTACCCAGAAGGCGAGGGCGTGTGCCACAACGTTTTGGTGCACCCCCCCGGTGGCCTGGTGGGGGGTGACACCCTGGACATGCGGGTCAGCGTGGCTGAGGGCGCGCATGGTTTGGTGACAACCCCGGGCGCGACCCGCTTTTACCGCTCTGAGGCGGGCTTGGCCACCCAGCAGGTGCATGCCAGCTTGGCCGATGGCGCCAGGCTGGAGTGGCTGCCGCTGGAGGCCCTGTCCTTCAATGGCTGCGACGCGCTCAACCTGGCCCGTTTTGAGCTGGCCCCCACTGCCGAAATGATGGCCTGGGACCTCACGGCCTTGGGCTTGCCCCATGCCCAGCAGCCTTTTGAGCGGGGCGTGTTCCGGCAGCACTTGGAAATCCCAGGCGTGTGGCTGGAGCGGGGCAGCATAGACGCGCAAGACCTGCGGCTGATGAACAGCCCGCTGGGGCTGGCCGGGCAGCGCTGCATGGCCACTTTGGTGTTTGCCGCAGGCCAGGCGCTGGCCCCGGCTCGCGCAGAAGCTGCGCTGGAGACGGCCCGCGCCCTCATTGAGCTCAGCCCATGGCGCGCCCAAGCCGGCGCCACCCAGCCCCACCCTCAGGTGCTGGTGCTGCGCGTGCTCACGCCTGTGGTGGAGCCGGCCATGGGGCTGCTGCGCCAGGTGTGGGCGGCTTGGCGCCAGGGCTTGTGGCAGCTGCCCGGCCAAGTGCCGCGCCTGTGGAACACCTGAGCGGGCGAGCCTGAGCGCAAAGCGCGGTCCAAGCGCTTGAGGCCAGCTTCTTCAAATAGACACCAGCTGCCTGATGTTTTTGGCCTTCATCTCGCTGCCTGGCCCGTGGGCGATCACCTCGCCGCGCTCCATCACCAGGTAGTCGTCGGCGAGTTCTTCGGCAAAGTCGTAGTACTGCTCGCACATCAAAATCGCCATGCGCTGGCCTTGCAGGCCCACGTCGGCCAATTGGCGGATGACCCGGCCTATGTCTTTGATGATGCTAGGCTGTATGCCCTCGGTGGGCTCGTCCAGAATCAACAGGCGCGGCTTGGCCGCCAGTGCCCGCGCAATGGCCAGCTGCTGCTGCTGACCGCCAGACAAATCCCCCCCCCGGCGGTGCCACATTTGCTTGAGCACAGGGAACAACTCCAGCAGCTCGGGCGGCAAAGGGGTGCTGCCCGGCTGCGTGGCCAGGCCCATGCGCAGGTTGTCTTCCACCGTCAGGCGCGAAAAAATCTCCCGCCCTTGCGGCACATAACCGATGCCGGCTTTGGCCCGCTCATAGGGTTTGGCCTGGCTCAGGTCTTGGCCTGCCAGCTTGATGTGGCCGCTGCGTATGGGCACCAGGCCCATCAGGCTTTTGAGCAAGGTGGTTTTGCCCACCCCGTTGCGGCCCAGCAGCACCGTCACCCGGCCCTGCGAGGCCTGCAGGCTGACCCCCCGCAAAATGTGAGAGCCGCCGTAGAACTGCTGAATGTGGTTGACGTCAAGCATGGTCATCGTCCCAGGTACACCTCAATCACGCGCTCGTCGGCTTGCACCTCATCGAGCGTGCCTTGCGCCAGCACAGAGCCTTCGCACAGCACGGTCACGGTGCTGGCAATGGCGCGCACAAAACTCATGTCGTGCTCCACCACCATCAGCGAATGTTTGCCCTTGAGGCTTAAAAAGAGTTCGGCCGTGCGCTCGGTTTCTTGGTCGGTCATGCCGGCCACCGGCTCGTCAAGCAGCAGCAGCTGGGGCTCTTGCATCAGCAGCATGCCGATTTCCAGCCACTGCTTTTGGCCGTGGCTGAGCAGCCCTGCCTGCCTGGCGGCGTGCGCGCTCAAGTCTATGGTGTGCAGCACCTCGGCCAGGCGGTCGCGCTGAACGCCG
>CANHKH010000405.1 GCA_947460165.1 Comamonadaceae bacterium | reverse complement strand
TACCGTCGATGTCAGCCAATGTATGGGCCGCTGACAGTGTCTGGTTCTGGGTGGCGGTCCCGCTGAGGGTGACAGCGCCGGTGGCTGCGTCATTGACGTTGGCCACGGCCGCCGTGGCACTGCTGGTTTTGCTCTCTGCTGCGCCACCCAGATCGGTGTAGCTGGCCCGCACGCTGATGGCTTTGCCCACCTGGGCTTGAGTCAGTACCAGAGTGCTACTGGTGGCACTGCCAATGGCCACGCCGTCGGCGAGCCACTGGTAAGCGATGATGCCGGCGCCAGAGGCCGGAATGCCGTCCAGGTCAGCCAATGTATGGGCCGCTGTCAGCGTCTGGCCCTGTGTGGCGATGCCGCTGAGGGCGAC
The DNA here is from genome assembly GCA_947460165.1 of Comamonadaceae bacterium. GTDB lineage: Bacteria > Pseudomonadota > Gammaproteobacteria > Burkholderiales > Burkholderiaceae_C > Polaromonas. The sequence continues at coordinate 3,447 of CANHKH010000405.1, read as the reverse complement.
CATGCCGGTGGCTGCGTCATTGACATTGGCCACGGCTGCCGTGGCGATGCTGGTTTTGCTTTCAGCCGTGCCGCCCAGATCGGTGTAGCTGGCTCGCACGCTGATGGCTTTGCCCACTTGGGCTTGAGTCAGCACCAGCGTGCTGCTGCTTGCGCCGCCAATGGCCACGCCGTCGGCGAGCCACTGGTAAGCGATGGCGCCGGTGCCAGAGCTTGGGATGCCGTCCACGTCAGCCAATGTGTTGGCTGCTGTCAGTGTCTGGTTCTGGGTGGCGGTACCGCTGAGGGTGACCATGCCGGTGGGTAGGTCATTGGCTTTGGTCACCGCTGCCGTGGCGCTGCTGGTTTTGCTCTCAGCAGTTCCGCCCAGATCGGTGTAACTGGCCCGCACGCTGATGGCCTTGCCCACCTGGGCTTGAGTCAGCACCAGCGTGCTGCTGCTTGCGCCAGCGATGTTGGCGCCATCGGCCAGCCACTGGTAAGTGATGGCGCCGGCGCCTGTGCTGGGGATGCCGTCCAGGTCAGCCAATGTGTTGCCGGCTGTCAGTGTCTGGCCCTGGGTGGCAGTACCGCTGAGGGTGACCGCGCCGGTGGCTGCATCGTTGACGTTGGCCACCGCCGCCGTGGCACTGCTGGTTTTGCTCTCGGCCGTGCCACCCAGATCGGTGAAGCTGGCTCGCACGCTGATGGCTTTGCCCACCTGGGCTTGAGTCAGCACCAGCGTGCTGCTGCTTGCGCTGCCAATTGACACGCCATCGGCCAGCCACTGGTAAGCAATGGCGCCGGTGCCAGAGGCTGGGATGCCGTCCACGTCAGCCAAAGTATGGGCCGCTGCCATTGTCTGGCCCTGTGTGGCGGTGCCGCTGAGGGTGACCGTGCCGGTGACTGCGTCATTGACGTTGGCCACGGCCGCCGTGGCACTGCTGGTTTTGCTCTCGGCCGTGCCACCCAGATCGGTGAAGCTGGCCCGTACGCTGATGGCTTTTCCCACCTGGGCTTGTGTCAGCACCAAAGTGCTGCTTGTGGCGCCAGATATGGTGGCTCCATCGGCCAGCCACTGATAAGCGATGGCGCCGGTGCCAGAGGCTGGGATGCCGTCCACATCAACCAATGTATTGGCCGCTGTCAGCGTCTGGCCCTGGGTGGCAGTGCCGCTGAGGGTGACCGCGCCACTGGCTGCGTCATTGACGTTGGCCACCGCCCCCGTGGCGTTGCTGGTTTTGCTCTCGGCCGTGCCACCCAGATCGGTGTAGCTGGCCCGCACGCTGATGGCTTTGCCCACCTGGGCTTGAGTCAGCACCAGAGTGCTGCTGCTTGCGCCAGAAATGGTGGCCCCATCGGCCAGCCATTGGTAAGCGATGGCGCTGCCGCCAGAGGCTGGGATGCCGTCCAGGTCAGCCAAAGTGTTGGAGGCGGTCAGTGTTTGGTTCTGGGTGGCAGTGCCGCTGACAGTGACCGTGCCGTTGAGTGGGTCATTGACGTTGGCCACCGCTGCCGTGGCACTGCTGGTCATGCTCTCGGCGGTGCCGTAGAGGTCGGTATAGCTGGCCCGCACGCTGATGGCCTTGCCCACCTGGGCTTGAGCCAGCACCAGCGTGCTGCTGCTTGCGCCAGTGATGGTGGCGCCATCGGCCAGCCACTGGTAAGTGATGGCGCCAGCGCCAGTGCTGGGGATGCCGTCTACGTCAGCCAAGGTATGGGCCGCTGTCAGTGTCTGGTTCTGGGTGGCGGTGCCGCTGAGGGTGACCGTGCCGGTGGGTAGGTCATTGGCGTTGGCCACCGCCGCAGTGGCACTGCTGGTCATGCTTTCGGCGGTGCCGAAGAGGTCGGTATAGCTGGCCCGCACGCTGATGGTTTTGCCCACTTGGGCTTGTGTCAGCACCAAAGTGCTGCTGCTTGCGCCAGAGATAGTGGCCCCATCGGCCAGCCATTGGTAAGCGATGGCGCTGGCGCCTGAGGCCGGTATGCCGTCTAGGTCAGCCAATGTGTTGGCGGCTGTCAGTGTTTGGGCCTGGGTGGCCGTGCCGCTGAGAGTGACCGTGCCGGTAGGTGTGTCGTTGACGTTGGCAACGGCTGCTGTGGCACTGCTGGTTTTGCTCTCGGCGGTGCCACTCAGATCGGTATAGCTGGCCCGCACGCTGATAACCTTGCCCACCTGGGCTTGTGTCAGGACCAGAGTGCTGCTGCTTGCGCTGTCAATGGCCAAGCCGTCGGCAAGCCACTGGTAAGCGATGGCGCCGGCGCCTGTGCTGGGGATGCCGTCCAAGTCAACCAGTGCGTTGGTAGCTGTCAGTGTCTGGCCCTGGGTGGCGGTGCCGCTGAGGGTCACGCTACCGGTGGGACTGCTGTTCTGAATCGTCGTCAGACCCATTGAAAATGTAACTTCTTGTCCATTTCCATTGGTACCAGCCGCCAGATAACTTGTGGCGTAAAACGCTGGCAGTGCGTTGGCAAACTTCAGGACGGCCTGACTGGTATTGCTCAGAGAAAGTGTGGCCGCTAAGCTGGGGCCAGAACCGTCAATGGGCGTCAGTGTCAAGCTGGAAGGCAATTTTGTCGAAGTCAGGCCCAGGCCGGAGATTGAAATCTGCTGCGATGCCACCCCGGGGGTCAAAATACTCAGCTGTGGCGCGGTCAGCTGAACCCGTTCGGCCAGCAAACTGCCATCGAACATGCCCAGGGTCAGGCCCGTGCCCGTGTAGTTGACATCGATTGACGTGATGACCACGTAGATCGATCCCAGCGAACTGGTGCTGCCACTGGGGGCATCTATCGGTTGGGATGTCGACCAATTTTGGGGAGTGAAAGTCTTGGTGCCAATCGGGACATTGCTGCTAGAAGACAAGGTCACCGAGACATTGGCGCTGGGTGTGCCGCCCCACAGACGCACCCCGTAGCTGACGCCACCGGCAGCGGTCTTGCCCACGGTGATCAAGGCGCCATTGCTCTGAAAACCAAAGTTGCTGGCGCCTGTCGTGAAGTTCTCAGGCGTCAGTAGATTGGCGTCCACATTCAACAGCCTGGCGACCGGTGAAAAAGACGCATTGGGCTGATAACCATCGGTGTCGTAGCCCACCAGCACGTCCGGCCCGTCCTGCTGCAACTGGATGAAGCCCAGCGACCAGGGGTACTTGGCCGTGGCCAACAAGCCGCCCGTCAAGGTGGCCATATTGGCCTGGTGAATGGCGTCCAGGTTCAACTTGTCGCCGCCAGCGCCGGGCTGGAAGTCGACAACGATGTCTTTTTGCCCTTGAAAACCCGCGTAGTCGAAGACAAAGATGTCAGACCCCGCGCCGCCTTTGAGCACATCGCCGCCCTTGCCGCCTGCGATGGTGTCATTGCCTGCGCCTGCGCTGATCGAGTCGTTGCCGTCACCGCCGTCCAGCGAGTCTGCACCGCTGCCCGAGGTCAGGGTGTCGTTGCCCACGCCACCGAGCAGGGTGTTGTC
>CANHKH010000404.1 GCA_947460165.1 Comamonadaceae bacterium | reverse complement strand
TCCAGAATTTGCGTGAGGTAAAAGCGGTAGACCGCGATGAGGATGAAGCCAAAGGCCAGGTAGGTGAAGCGGCCCAGCTCGCGCCAAAACACCGCCTCGTCTTTGTTTTGCAGCGCGTCGTAGAACAGCCGGTTCCAGTCGTTGAGCAGCACCAACATATAGACCGTGGCCAGGTTCAAGGCCACGATGGCCGCGAGCATGCCGCGCGCCTTCCATTTTTGGTCAGACTGAAAGTAAGGCAGGGACAGCGCCCACACCTGGGCGGCAAAGCGCTTGAAGCGCTGGAGTTTGGCTGTGGCGGTCATGGGGCAGGTCCTTTGGGTGAACCGCACGATGGTAGCGAGCCCTTGCTGCGGCGCGGGCCACACCAGGCTGTGAACGAGCGGCCGCCGCCATGGGCCCTTGCGCGGCATGGCCGTGTCACTCAAAGCACATGGCCGCAGCCCAAGCTCGATTTAGAGTGCCTGACCCCACCCAAACACAAGGGCAAACACCCCCATGGCCCAATCACTGGACAGCGTCATCAATCTTCATGACTTTGAAGCCATGGCCCGCCAGCGCTTGCCGCGCATGGCTTTTGACTTCATCCAAGGCGGGGCTGACGACGAGCTGGGCTTGCACCAGAACCGGCAGGCCTTTGAGCGCTGGCGTTTGCTGCCGCGTTTTTTGGTCGATGTGAGCCAGCGCGACACCTCGGTGAGCCTGTTTGGTCAGCGTTACAGCGCGCCTGTGGGCATCTCGCCCATGGGCTTGGCGGGCTTGTTCAGGCCGGGCGCCGACGCCATGATGGCCCAGGCCGCCCGCGAGCAGCAAGTGCCTTACCTGATGTCCGGGGCCAGCAACGAGTCGCTGGAAACAGCCGCCCGCCTGGCGCCCGAGCACGCCTGGTTTCAGCTCTACCGCACGCTGGACGAAAAAATCAACGACCACCTGCTGGGCCGGGTGCGCGATGCCGGCTTGCGCGTGCTGGTGGTGACGGTGGACGTGACGGTCAACTCCAACCGCGAGCGCAACCGGCGCAATGGCTTTGTGCGGCCTTTTCGGCTGAGCCCCAGCATCTTGCTGCAGTGCCTGCTGCATCCCCGCTGGACCCTGGACTACCTGCGCCAGGGCGGCCACCCCATGATGCAGAACTGGCAGCCTTACGCGGCCCCGGGCGCCAGCGCCGACCAAGTGGCCGACCTGTTTGGCCAACTCACGCCGGCAGCCAACTCCACCTGGAAGACGCTGGAACACATAAGGCGGCAGTGGCCGGGCAAGCTGCTGGTCAAGGGGGTGTTGCACCCGGACGATGCCCGCCAGGCGGTGGCCCTGGGTGCAGACGGGCTGATCGTCTCCAACCACGGCGCGCGCCAACTCGACCGCTCGGTCTCGCCGCTGGAGATGCTGCCCGAGATCCACGCTGCTGTGCCGCAGACCCCCTTGATTCTGGACAGCGGCATGCGCCGGGGCAGCGACATCGTGATCGCCCGCTGCCTGGGCGCGCACATGGTGTTTTGCGGCCGACCCATGATGTACGCGGTGGCCAGCGCGGGCCAGCCCGGTGTGAGCCGGGCCATCACGCTGCTGCGACTGGAACTTGACAAGGTGCTGGCCCAGCTGGGCTGCGCCCGCTACGAAGACCTCAGCCCAGACCATCTGCGGCCGGCCAGCTGATGCTGTTTTTATTCAACACCGCCCCTTACCGGAGGAACGCCCCATGACAGACCGCTCTCGCACCCGCTTTCTTGTGCTGGCCGCCATGCTGGGGGCCAGCGCCTTGCTCAGCCCTTGGGCCAGCGCCCAGACCAACTACCCGCAGCGCTCGGTGAAACTGGTGGTGCCATTCCCGCCGGGCTCGGGTTCTGACGTGGCCGCACGCGTGCTGGCCCAGCACCTGTCCAGCAGCCTGGGGCAAAGCTTTGTGGTGGAAAACAAGCTGGGCGCCGCGGGCAACATAGGCGCCATGGAGGTGGTGCGGGCCACACCCGACGGCTACACCTTGTTTTTTGGCTCCAGCTCCACGCTGGCGGCCAATGTGTCGCTGCTCAAAACCATGCCTTACGACCCGCTCAAAGACCTGAGCCCGGTGGCCGGCGTGGCCGACAGCGTGACGGCTTTGATCGTGCGGCAAGACCACCCGGCCAAAAACCTGGCGGAGTTTTTAGCCTGGGTCAAGCAAAGGCCGGGCAAGGTCAACGCCAGCTACGGCTCGTCGAGCACGCAAATCAGCTTGGCCATGCTCAACAAGGTGGCCAGCCTGGACGTGACCGGTGTGCCCTACAAAGGCACGCCACTGGCGGTCAACGACCTGCTCTCCGGTGCGGTGGATTTCACCTTTGCCGACCTGGGCAGCGTGCTGGCGCACATCAAGGCTGGCACCTTGCGCGGCATAGGCCTGACCACGCCCAAGCGCAGCGCCATGGTGGACTGGCCGCCCATTGCCGAGACCTTTGCCGCCTATGAAGACATCACAGGCTGGATCGCGCTGGCCGGCCCGGCGGGCCTGCCCCGGGAGATCGCCGACAAGCTGAGCGCAGCGGTGACGCAGGCCTTGCAGCAAACCGAGGTGCGCAACCGCTTGGGCTTTTTTGGCCTCTCGCCCATGCCCATGGCGCCCGAGGCGCTGCGCAGTTTCATGCAAGCTGAAATTCCCAAATGGGCGCGCTTGGCCAAAACAGCGAACATCCAGCCCGAGTAAATCTCGGGCTGCGCCCGCCGCCTTCAGTTGGGCTTGGCCAGGCCCAACTTGTCGACCAGCGCCTTTTCCCGCTGGAAGGTGTCTTGCGCAAAGCGCGAATACACCTCGCTGCTCATGTACATGGGCACCATGTCGTACCTGGCCAGCGCTTGCTGGTAGCTGGCTTCTTCCATGGCTTTTTTGAAGGCGTCGTGCAGGCGGCGCACCACCTCGGGCGGGGTGGCGCGTGGCGCGCCTATGCCAAAGGGTGAGTTTTGCACCAGGCCCAGGCCCAGCTCTTTGAGCGTGGGCGCATCAGGGAACTTGGCCAAGCGCTGCTCGCCCCAGGTGTTGAGCACGCGCAGCTTGCCCGCTTCGACCTGCGAGGCAAAGCCTGTGGAGTCGGCCGCTGCCATGATTTGCCCACCCATGATGGACTGCATCAAATCGGCGCTGCCCTTGTACGGCACGTGCAGCAGCTCTATGCCCAGCTGCTGTGCAATGAGCTCCATGGTCAGGTGCGGGCTGGTCAGCGTGCCGGTGGAGCCGTAGCTCAGCTTGCCGGGGTTGGCCTTGGCATAGGCCACAAACTGCGCCCAGGTTTTCAAGGGCGAATCGGCGGGCACCACCAGGCCAAAGGCGTAGCCCGTGACGTTGAGCACGTAGGCAATGTCTTTGACCGGGTCCCAGTTGATTTTGGTGGTGTAGGGCAGGCGGAACACGCCCAGCGGAATTTGCGCCAGGGTGTAGCCGTCGGGGGCGGCGGTTTGCAGCGCCTGCGCGGGCAGCGTGCCGCCTGCGCCGGGTCGGTTTTCCACCACCACGGGCTGGCCCAGCAGCTTGCCTGCGCTGTCGGCCAAAGACCGCATGGTGATGTCGGTGGGGCCACCGGCGGGAAAAGCAATTTGCAAACGAATGGGCTTGCTGGGAAAGGCCTGGGCGCGGGCCATGAAAGCCGGAGCGGCCAGGCCTGCGGCCGCGAGTTGAACGAGTTGGCGACGGCGCATGAAAACTCCTTGAAAGTATGTGTCACATTGAACACCTTCCCAGGGTGGCGCCCAAGGGGGAAAGCCCGTAACCCCATGTGAGCGGGTGGGGCGCTGCGCTCTTGGCTCGGTCGGCTTGACAGGATGGCCCCGAGCAAGACGCGGAAAGACACATTCCG
>CANHKH010000403.1 GCA_947460165.1 Comamonadaceae bacterium | reverse complement strand
GGACATGTGGGCGCACCAACAAGTCAATGTCGCCACCTCTTTTGGAGTCATCCACGCGAGAACCAAAAAGCCACACAGATGTGCCTTGGCCGAATGCAGCGGTTGCGGCCTGGCAAATGGCCTGAATTTGGTCGGTGTTGAGACGCATGCGATTATTGTATGCTCTGCGGGCGAACCCTGTAACAGTCACCACCACCCAAGGTTAAACCTATGAGGAAGCAGTTCAAAATCTGAAGGAAGCTACGAGCTTGTACTTAGACGTTTTTCAAATGAAAACCCACAGCCACCCTGTTACATCTTATAATTTTGACCCTATTACACGAAATATTACACGCCCATCCCAAAACACTATCAGTCATTGATTTAAATTGGTTTTTTGAGCGCCTGGCTTTCTGATTTTTTATTTACTACAAATATTGATCATTTTAAAGTAAACATTTTTTAGTTTTTATGAGTTAACATAAAATTTTTAGAAATTCAAAAAGAGACTCAGCATCAATCCAGTTACATTATGTAACTCCTTGTCAATTACACGAAATATTACACGAGCATCACCGCAGGCGAACATTCGCCGGCAGGCCAGCCCCTACAGGGGAAGAGTACCGGCCTGCCAAGGCCTTTGACCTGCCGCTCCACAGCGTCAATGTGCACGATTGGCTTGATCGCTTGCTCGGCCATCAGGCTTTGACTGGCCTGGTGCAAGTCGTGGAACTTGCGCCTGGCTTGCGCCCAACAGCTGACGACGGTGATCTGGCCTGCCGCAGCGCCCATGAGTAGCTTGGCCTGTAGCGGTGTGATGCCACGCGCACCTTGGAGCGACGCAACCAGGGTGTTGACCTCGCCTCATTTTTTGATGTTCAAGGAGTCTGCCGCCTCCTTGTCAGCTTCTGGGCTTTGTCCTGCGTATACCGCTAGGCGTATCTATTAAATACAATAGAGTCATCTAGTAAATTGTAAGCCCCCCATGTCTACAAGCTATCAACGTCCGTTTGTCGACACCTTGGACCAGCGTTTTAGAGCGGAGTTGCCGTTGATCCAGGTGTTGGCAGGGCCGCGCCAGGTGGGCAAGACCACGGGTGTGCGGCAGTTGTTGGCGCAAGGGGCGTGGCCGCACCACTACGCCAATGCCGATGATGTGTTGGTGAGTGACCGCAATTGGTTACTGGAGCACTGGCAGAAGGCGCTGCTGTTGGGCGATGGCGCTTTGCTGGTGATTGACGAGATTCAGAAGGTGGCTAATTGGCCCGAGACGATCAAGGCCTTGTGGGATGCCCAGCCGCGGCGTCTGCGGGTGTTGTTGTTGGGTTCGAGTGCTTTGCAGATTCAGGCCGGGGTGACGGAGAGTTTGGCGGGACGGTTTGAGTTGCTGCGGGTGCACCACTGGACGTTTGCCGAAATGCAGGCGGCTTTTGGCTATGACTTGCCGCGCTATCTGTCGTTTGGGGGGTATCCGGGTGCGGTGGCTTTGGAGCATGACCCTGACCGGTGGTATGCCTACATGAAGGACGCGATTGTGGAGGCGGTGATTGGCAAGGACATCTTGCAAAGCCACAAGGTGGCCAACCCGGCTTTGTTCCGCCAAGCGTTTCAGATTTTGTGTGCCTACCCGGCGCAGGAGATCAGTTACACGAAACTGCTAGGCCAGTTGCAGGACAAGGGCAACACGGATTTGATCAAGCATTTCATTGATTTGTATGGCGGGGCTTTTTTGCTGCATGCGCTGCAAAAGTATTCGCCCAAGGCCTGGCTGACGCGCAGTTCCAGCCCCAAGATGCTGCCGGCTTGCCCAGCGCTTTACAGCATGGCTACAGGTGTGAATGTGGCGCAAAACCCAGAGCAGCGTGGGCGGGCTTTTGAGCTGGCGGTGGGGGCCGAGTTGCTGCAGCAGCCGGGACAGGTGTTTTATTGGCGCGAGCGCAACGATGAGGTGGATTTTGTCTACCAGTACCGCGATGCGCTGTATGCCATCGAGGTGAAGTCGGGTCGCAAGAAGTCGGTCAAGGGCTTGACGGCTTTTTGTGCGCAGGCGCCGCAGGCTTTGCGGGTGATCGTCACGCCGGAGAACTTTGCGCAGTTCTCCAGCAACCCGCGTGGTTTTTTGACACAAGTTGCGCTGTAGCGGTGGGTCTGAAACTCAAATTAGGCATTCGGGCCTGTTGTGCGTATTCCACGCGATGGCGGACACCCCAGCGGTTTTCTGAGTGACCCAACGAGGCGTAGGCTGCCCGGTTTTTTGACCGGAGCCCAGCTGTGCCCACACCAAGGGGCGCCATGAGCGTGCAGCTCCTGCACAGCGGCCAACTCAGCCAGCGCCAGATTGGCCTCGCACTGGGTATTTCCAAATCAACGGTCAGCGAGATCGCCAGCGACACCCGCGCTGCCGGGCTGGACGGGGCGCAGGCCCAGCAGCTGAGCGAAATCAGGGCGCACAAAAAAGCCAGCGCGAAGCTGGCTAGTCGGTGAGTGTCTCAACAACTGAATGGTGTGACTGCTGTGCTTGTTGGTCACGAAGCTTGATCACGATAAGCACTCCATTTGGGGGATGTGTCTGACAAAGGCGCTTCATGCTTGACGACAGACATCTGGCTGTGTGGCCCAAACAATGGGACGGCAGGTCCCAGGCCTGAAGGTGTACCTCTAGGCGTTTATGACCGATCCGGACAAGTTGACCTCAGCTGCAATGCCCCCCCAAAGCTCGGACCCCTTGGCCGCCACCGCCGTGCTGGGGGGCGCAGTCAGTTCACGGCTGCGGGTTGATGCGCTGGTCCATGGGGTGGACAGCGAGATTGACCAGCTGCGCCTGCGCTTGCGCCAGATCTTGACCGAGGACTTGTCGCCAGAGTCTGCAGACCAGTTGGGCCGGGTGCAGGCCCTTGAAAATTTGGTGAACAGCTTGCGGCTGGCCAATGAAAACTTGGTGATTGCCTCGCTCAAGGCCAGCGACCGCGAGCACGAGGTGGCGCAAGCGCACCAGCGCCAGTCGGAGTTTTTGTCCATGCTGGCCCACGAGCTGCGCAACCCGCTCGCGCCCATTGCCATGGGGGTGGAGTTGCTGGGCAAGATGGTGGCTGACACCCCGGCCTTGGAGCCGCTGCACCGCATTTTGGCGCGTCAAACCGAGCACCTGACCCGCTTGGTGGAAGACCTCATGGACGCCACACGCATCAGCACCGGGAAAATCAAGGTGCGAAAGTCGCCGGTGTTGCTTTCCCAGCTCATGGCTCAGGCCCTGGAAACCAGCCAGCCTCAGCTCAATGCCCACCATCAGCCGGTGAGCTTGCACATGCCTGAGGAGCCGGTGTGGCTGGACGGCGACCTGGTGCGGCTGGCGCAGCTGTTTTGCAACTTGCTCAACAACGCGTCCAAGTTTTCAGCCGACGGCAGCCCGATTGATGTCACGGCCACGCGCGAGGCCGAGCGGGTGCTGATTTCGGTCAAAGACCAGGGCATGGGCATTGCGGCAGAACGTCAAGCCGGTGTGTTTGAGCTGTTTGCACAAGGCCCTGTGGCCGGGGAGTTTCGTGCGACCGGGCTGGGCGTGGGGCTGAGCTTGGTGCGCACCATTGCGCAGTTGCACGGGGGTGACGTTCAGGTCCACAGCGAGGGGGTGGACACAGGCAGCGAATTCACCGTCACGCTGCCTGTGTGGGCACAGACACTGGACCCAGCAAGCCCCAGCGTCTTTCACCCGCCTGCGGCTTTGGCGCCAGCCCCTTCAGGGCCCAAGCGTGTGCTGCTCATTGACGACAGCGCCGACATCAACTTCACCCTGGGCGAGTTGCTCAAGGACGCGGGCCACAGTGTGGAGGTGGCGGTCACTGGCCAAGCCG
>CANHKH010000402.1 GCA_947460165.1 Comamonadaceae bacterium | reverse complement strand
GTGTTGTTGGCATCGGCACCGTCGGCATTGGTGTTGGTCGCGGCGTTGGCAAAGGTGCCGCTGGCCACCCTGACGCTGCCGGGGGCTCGGCTGTTGGCGTCGGGCGTGAAGCTGGCGGTGTACACCGTGCCACTGACGGCGGTCCAGTTGCCCAAAGTACCACCGATGGTGGTCACGTCGGCGGCTGTGAAGTCGCTGGATGCCGCGCTGAGCGTGAAGGTGACGGTGGCCGTTTCGCCTGCGTGCAGGGGGGTGGTTGCCGCCACGCTGCTGGTGACGGCCACATTGGGTTGCACGGTGTTGATGGTCAGGGCCAACGTGTTGCTGGCGGCGCTGTTGGTGTTGCCAGACGCATCGCCTACCGCACCGGCTGCAATGCCAATGCTGCCTGCTGTGGTGCTGTTGCTGTCGGGCGTGAATGTGCCGGTGTAGACCAAGCCCGTGGCATCGGCCTTGAAGTTAGTCACGGTGCCGCCACTGACGGTCAGACTCTCCACTGAAAAGCTGGCCGAGAGTTCGCTCAGTGTGGCAGTGAAGGTGGTGCTCTGGCCTGCCAACAAACTGGCGCTGCCGGTGTTGGCCAGCGTGACGGTGGGCAGCACGGTGTCGACCTCAATCACCGCCTTGGTGGCCGCGCTGGTGTTGCCGGCTTTGTCGGCTTGGGTGACTTGGATGACCTCGTTGCCCTGCCCCATGGCGGTGATGTCGCCTGCGACCAAGGTGTAACTCCACACGCCGCTGCTGTTGGCGGTGACGGTGCGGGTGTTGGCACCAATCACCAGACTCACGCTGGCATTGGCATCGGCCGTGCCGCTGATGGCACTGCTGGTTTCGCTGGCGTTGATGCGGTAGTCTGTGGCAATGGCATTGACCCCAGGTGCGTCTGCTTGGGTGTCGAGCGTGACGGCCAAGCTGCGTGTGCCCGAGGCGTTGCCCGCGGCATCGGCTTGCTTGACTTGCAGGGCGACCGCGCCGTCTTGCGTGAGCGCCAGGCTGGTGCCTGTGCCCGGTTGCCAATTAGCACCGTTATCCAAGCTGTATTGCCAAGTGCCGCCTGCCTCCAAGGCGCCAACGTTGATCAGACCGTTGCGGGTGATGCCGTCGCTGTTGCTGCTGCCGGTGTCGCCGGCCAGTGTGAGGGTGGGCGTGGCGGGGTCGCTCAGGTCGACCGTCATCGTGTCGCTCAGCGTGGCGGTCAGGCCTGCGGCGGCGGTGCCGTTGCGGCCGGTGATGGTGACAGCGATGTTGTCAGTGTCGCCGTTGATCAGGGTTGTCTTGGTGGTGGTGCTGGTCATCACCCCAAAGATGTTGAAGTTGGCGTACTCCCATGTGGCTGGCAGCGTGGCGGTCCATTCGCCTGTCGTGCTGTCGTAGGTAACGCCTGTGCAGGTCACCACTTTGTTGTCTGAGCTTTGGCTGTCTTTGTCACGCGGCACGGTGATCTTGACCACGATGTCGCTGGCCGTCAGCGCGGTGAGCACGGCTGGGTTGAGGGAGGACACAGTGCCGCTCAGCACAATCAGGCCCGCTGTTTTTTCGTCGTCATTGATGCGGCCGTCACCCGTGACCGGGTTGAGCGTGGTGGAGAGGTTGGTGGCTCCAAAGTTCCAGCTGGTGGCGTTGGCAATGCCCACATAGGCGTTGCCTGCGGAATCTTCCAAGGCGGTGCTATCAATGCTCAGGTGGTAGTTGTGTCCGGCGACCAGAGCTGTGGTGGGTGTCAAGGTCAGCTTGTTACCGTCGATGACGATGGCGCTGTCGGTGATGGCATAGGTGACCGTGGTGTTGCTGGTGTCGTCCACCAAGCGAATGCTGCCCGTGCCTGCGCTGACCGCTTCGGTGAAGGTGGCCACCAAGGCGTTGCCAGCAGCCAAAAAGCCGTTGTCATCGGGGTTGAGGGTTTGGAGGGTGGGTGCCAGGGTGTCCAAGAAGATGCTGGGCACGCTGGCGCCCTCGCCCAAATTGCCCCCGCCACCGGTATAACTGCCCTTGGCCACACTGATGCTGGCCGTGCCGCTGGCAGCACTGGCTGTGGGCGTGAAGGTGGCGGTGTAGTGGGTGCTGTCGACGGTGGTGAGCGCGCCCAAGGTGCCGCCTGAGACGGTGATGTCACCGGCCGCAAAGCCCGTGGGGGCGCTGCTGAACGTGAAGCTAATGGTGGCTGTCTCGCCAGCCTTCAGCAAGGTTTTGTCACTGCTGATGTCGAGCGTGACGATGGCGCCCTGGATGCTCAGGGACACGCTGTTGTTGGTGTCAGCGCCGTCGGCGTTGACGTTGCCAGCTCGGTCAAAGAAGGCGCTGTTAGCCACCGTGACGCTGCCCGCCCCTGCAAAGCTTGGGGTGGGGGTGAACACGCTGGTGTAAACAGTGCGCGCAGCGTTGGCACTGAGTGGGCTCAGGGTGCCACCGACCACGTTGAGGCTGTCTGCGCCAAAGCTGTCGCTGGCCTCGCTGAGTGTGAAAGTGAGGGTTGCCGTTTCGCCTGCCAGTAAGGTGGCTGCGTTGCTGGACACAGCCACGGTGGGCACCACGGTGTCCACACTGAGTTCAATGCGGTTGCTGGCTTCGGCGTTGGTGTTGCCTGCTGCGTCGCTGAAGGCTCCCGCGGCGACTTTGACGCTGCCCGCTGTTGTGGCCGCATTGGTGGGGGTGAAGGTGGCTGAGTATTGCGTGCCACTGCCTGCAAAGCCGCTGAGCGTACCGCCCGTGACGGTGACGCTGCTGGCCGTGAAGTCTGTGCTTTCTTCGCTAAGGGTGAATGTGAGTGTGGTGGTGCCGTTGACTGCCGTGAGCTGTGTCTGCCTGGCTTCGATGCTGACGGTGGGCGCAAAGGTGTCCACGGTCAAGTTGCGCAGCGTTGTGAACGAAGTGTTGCCCGCCACGTCCGTTTGTGTGGCCGTGATTTGGGTTTGACCACGGCCCATCGCGGCCAAGTCGGCGGCGTTGAGGGTATGGGTCCAGTTGCCGGAGCCGTCAGCCGTGATGGTGACGGTGCGTTCTTGCTTTCCATTACCGAGCATCAGCTGCACGCTGGCACCGGCCTCTGCTGTGCCGGAGATAACGCTGCCCACTTCGCTGGCGTTGATGATGTTGTCGGTAGCGATGGCGTTGATGACAGGTTTAGCTGCGGAGGTGTCAAGCGTGAAGCTGAGCGTGCCGTTGCTGGACACGTTGCCCGCTGCGTCGGTTTGACGCACCAGCACGGTGTGGGCACCCTCGGTGCTGGCACCGGTGAACTGGGTGCCGCTGCCAGCCTGCCAAGTGCTGCCGCTGTCGGTGCTGTATTCCCAAGAGGCTTTGTCTTCCAAGACTGCCACGCTGACGGTGGCGTCGCTGGTTATATCGTCGCTGTTACTGGTGCCGGTGTCGTTGAGCAGAGTGAGCGTAGGCGCTGATGCGCTGAGGTCGACCAAGACGATGCCTGTGGTCTGCGCACTCACCGTGCTGCTGCTGATGACGCGACTGGCCGTCACATTGACGCTGTAAGTGCCGTTTTGTGTGAATGCCCCCGCCGCAGTGGTGCCGCTCCAAGCACCCACACCGTTGGTGACCACATAGCTATTGACGGTGACGGGAATGCTTATGCCACCTTGAGTCAAGGTGACGGTGAAGTCACCCGCCTGAAAGGCCTGAACCACAGCCAGTGTTTCAGAGTCCAGCACGCCACTGACGGTCACGCCAGCGGTGTTTTCCACGCCATTCACTCGGTTGTCGGTGCTGATTTTGTTCAAGCTCACGCTGGGCGTGGCGGCGGTAAAGTGCCAGCCACTGTTGGCCCAGTCACTGCTGGCGATGCCAGCCCAAGCGTTGCCTGCGGCGTCGAGCAAGGTGCCAGGT
>CANHKH010000401.1 GCA_947460165.1 Comamonadaceae bacterium | reverse complement strand
TAGCCAGGCAAATTCAACACCCGCAATACGCCGTTTTCCACCAAAGGACAGGTGGCGATCTGGAGCTTGTGGGTTCGAAACAAAGCCAAAGCCTGGGCGTTGTGAACATGGGCATCGTCGAGCAAGGCAATCCAGACATTGATGTCCAGAAGCAAACTGTGCCGGAACGGTCCGCCTGTCAAATGCCCTCCTGATCCATCAGGCGGCGCACATGCTCGGTGGTGACGATGTCGTCGCGCGCCGGCAAGACGGAATATTTGCTGCGCAGGGTGAGCGCAGTGCCAGGCACCTGGGCACCGGCGCGAAGGGCCTCGCGCACATAGCGCGATGTGGCCTCGCCCAAGGAGACACGTTCGCGCTGGGAGCGCTGGCGAACCACGGCAAATACATCGTCGTCCAACCTCAGGGTGGTGTGCATCACGGCCTCGTGTTTGACATCAAAGATTCACTTTAGCATCAGACTGGCTCCTGCGATGAAGCCATCAACCCCTGCCCTGCCCCTTACTTTTTGTTGAAGTAATCCGCCGGATCAGGTGCAGCCGCAGGGGCCGGTGCATCCGTGCCCGCTGGAGAGACCTCGCCAGCCGTTGGCGTGTCAGCAGAGGGCGCAGGCGGCGGCTCCTCGATTTGAATCTGGATTTGGCTGGCATCCCCCGCCACGGATTTGTCGAGCATGCCGGTGACGATCTCGGGGAAGAAGATGAGCACGCCCACCAGCAGCATTTGCAGCCCCACCCAGGGGATGGCGCCCAGGTAAATGTCTGAGCTTTTGATGGACTTGGGCGCAATGCCGCGCAGGTAAAACAGCGCAAAGCCAAAGGGCGGGTGCATGAAGGAGGTCTGCATGTTCACGCACAGCAGCACGCCAAACCAAATCAGGTCTATGCCCAGTTTCTGGGCCATGGGCGCCAACAGCGGCACGACGATGAAGGCGATCTCAAAAAAGTCCAGGAAGAAGGCCAAGAAGAAGATCATGATGTTGACCACGATCAAGAAGGTCACCGCGTCGTCGGCGCCCACCGCAATGAACAGGTGCTCCACCCAGAGCGAGCCATCCACGCCCTGAAACACCAGGGTGAACACCGTCGCGCCAATCAAGATGAAGATCACCATGACGGTGATGTTCATGGTCGACTCCATGCCGCTGCGCACCATGGCCCAGTTCAGGCGGCGGTGCACTGCCGCCAGGGCAATGGCACCCACCACGCCCATGGCGCCGGCCTCGGTGGGCGTGGCCAGGCCCATGAAGATGGTGCCCAGCACCACAAAGATCAAAAAGGTGGAAGGCAGCACGCCCATGGCGACTTTTTGGGCCAACTGCCAGCCGCGCAGGGTGCGGGCCTCGGGGGGCAGTGGCGGCATGGACTGCGGCTTGAGCAGCGACATGACAAAGATGAAGGCCACAAAAATAAGGATTTGAGCAATGGACGGCCCCACCGCGCCCAAGTACATCTCGCCCACCGATTTGCCCAGTTGGTCGGCCAGCACAATGAGCACCAGCGAGGGCGGAATCACCTGCGTGATGGTTCCCGAGGCCGCAATCACGCCGGTGGCCAGGCGCGGGCTGTAGCCGTAGCGCATCATGATGGGCAGGGCAATCACGCCCATGGCAATCACAGAGGCGGCCACCGTGCCGGTGATGGCGCCCAAGATGGCGCCCACCATGATCACGGCATAGGCCAGGCCGCCGGGCAGACCGCCAAAGAGCTGGGCAAAGCCTTCGAGCAAGTCTTCGGCCAGACCGCTCTTTTCCAAAATCGCCCCCATGAGGGTGAAAAAGGGAATGGACAGCAGCAACTCGTTGGAGAGGATGCCAAACACGCGGTAAGGCAAATTGGCCATGAACTGCACGGGAAAAAGCCCAGCCTCAATAGCAATCAGGCCCGAGCCCAGGCCCAGCGCGGCCAGGGAAAACGCCACCGGCAAACCCAGCAGCAAAAACACAATGAGGGCGACAAACATCGCCGGGGCCATGAGGTCAAACAAATTCATGGCTTTACTGGAGCGGGCGCTCGTAATGGGTGTCCAGGGCAATGTCACCGCGCAAAGCCGCCACGCGCTTGATGACTTCAGACAGGCCCTGCAGCATGAGCAGGCCAAAGCCCAAGGGCAGCAAGGCCTTGACCGGCCAGCGCAGCAGGCCGCCCGCATTGGCCGAGGTTTCCTGGATGAGCCAGGACTCCACAAACCAGGGCCAGGAATACAGCACCATGAAGAAGCAAAACGGCCACAGAAAAGCGATCAGACCAAAGAGGTCCAGCCAGGCGCGTTGCCTGTCGCTGAGCTTGGCGTAAAACAAGTCCACGCGGATGTGAGCGTTGGTGTTGAGGAGGTGGGCCGCGCCCAGCAGCACCGTGCCGCCAAACATGTACCACTGCAGTTCCAGCCAGGCGTTAGAGCTCACATCAAAGGCATAGCGCGACAAGGCATTGGCCGCCGAAACCAGCGCGCAAATGAGCACCAGCCAGAGCGCCACGACAGAGGCAGCGCGGCTGAGCGCATCAATGCGGCGGGCCAGTGATAGCAGGAGGTTCAAAGGAGTAGCAGGCTGACCTGCAAAAAATAGCTTGGGCAGGTGCTCCAAGTCTGGGTGAAATGGCGTGGGGAGCGCATTCTAGCTGCCGTGGTCTGCGCTTCGGTGTATGTGGCAGGCTGCCCAGTGTCGCTCCAAGCCCGAGGCTGCCTAAAATGGATTTGCCTTTTTGGTTTAATTTTTACTGAGTCAACCCTCATGCACCCCATCTACGACAAGCTCCAATCCCTGCACATTGAACTGCCACCCCTGGCCGTCCCGGCCGCCGCCTACCTGCCTTATGTGCAGACCGGCCAGCTGTTGTTTTTGAGTGGTCACATCGCCAAGAAAGACGGCAAAGCCTGGGTGGGTCAGTTGGGCAAGACCATGGACACGGCCGAGGGCAAGTTGGCCGCCCGCGCCATTGCCATTGACCTGATGGGCACCTTGCACGCCGCATTGACCGCCCAAGGCAAGGACTTGGGCGCCGTCAAACGCATCGTCAAGGTGATGAGCTTGGTCAACTCCACGGCCGACTTCACCGAGCAGCACCTGGTGACCAATGGCTGCAGCGAACTGTTGGGCGAAGTCTTTGGCGCGGCCGGTCTGCATGCCCGCAGCGCTTTTGGCGTGGCGCAAATCCCCATGGGCGCCTGCGTTGAAATTGAGCTGATCGCAGAAATAGCCTGAAAAAAGAGGGGCTGCGCCTCAGTCCAGGCTGATGCGGGCCAGCGGGCGCGGAAATTCACGGCTTGAATCTATGCAGCCGCCCTCTCGGTAAACGCCTGTGGGGTCGCGGTAGCGGCTCATTCGGGCCAGCACCTGCGCGCGCTGCGCGGCATCAGCCTGTGTGGCCGCCACACGGGCTTCGACGATGTGCTCGTTGATTTGCGGCTCGCCCGCCTCGTCAAAGTACAGCCCATGGCGCCAATGGAACACCTCCAGCGCCTTGTGGTCCAGGGTGAAGGGCCGGTCGCGCTGCCAAAAATTGCTGAACAAACCGCCTCCCATGTAGATCACCCAAGAGCCTTCGTAGCCGCTGGCGTTGGACGAAGGCTCGTCCGGGTTTTTGAACCACACGCGGTCGCCGGGCACGTAATACCGGGCCGCAATGGGCGCCTCAGCGCTGCCATATTCGATGAGAAACACTTCATGAAACAAGCCAGACTTGATGCAACGCTGCCTGGCCGTGGATTGCAGTCGCTCATACACCTGGGGCGACCAGGCCTGGGCCTCCTGAGCCAAGCCCAGCAAGATCACGTACTCCGTGGCGCGGTAACAAGAAAAGTCATACAGCCTGCCCGTGCGCTCGGGCTGGGTGGCGGCCATGAGCGCGTC
>CANHKH010000400.1 GCA_947460165.1 Comamonadaceae bacterium | reverse complement strand
TTTACTTCTTGACCAAGGAGCAACGCGATTCGGCCAGGGAGGTGAAGGCTTGGTCGCCAGGGACCTTGGCCACCAACTTGTAGTAATCCCACGGCGTGGTGGACTCTTTGGGAGCCTTCACTTGGTAGAGGTACATGTCGTGAATCAAGCGGCCATCGGCACGGATGGTGGCGTCCTTGTGATAAAAATCATTGATCTTCATCTTCTTGAGTTCAGCCATCACGCGGTCGGCGTCGGTGGAGCCCACGGTCTGCACGGCCTTGAGGTAAGTCATGGTGGCTGAGTAGTCGGCGGCCTGAATGCTGGAGGGCATGCGCTTGAACTTCTCAAAGAAACGCTTGGCAAAGGCGCGGCTGGCGTCGTCTTGGTTCCAATACCAGCTGTCGGCCAGTTGCAAGCCCTCGGTGTTGTTCAAGCCCAGGCTGTGCACGTCGTTGATGAAGACCAGCAGGCCAGCGACTTTCATGGTCTTGTTGATGCCAAACTCGCGCGCCGCCTTCATGGCGTTGATGGTGTCACCACCGGCATTGGCCAAGGCCAAAATTTGCGCTTTGGAGCCTTGGGCTTGCAGCAAGAAGGACGAGAAATCAGACGCATTGAGCGGATGGCGCACCGCGCCGGCCACCGAGCCGCCGTTGGCTTTGACCACGGCCGAAGCATCGGCCTCCAAGGAATGACCGAAGGCATAGTCGGCGGTCAAAAAGTACCAGCTTTTGTTGCCGGCTTTGACCATGGCCGAGCCCGCCACCTTGGCCAGCGCCACGGTGTCGTAGGCGTAGTGCACGGTGTAGGGTGAGCAGTCTTCATTCGTCAGGCGCGAAGAGCCCGCACCGATCACGATGTAGGGGCGCTTTTTCTCGGCCGCCACTTTGGCCATGGCAATGGCCGTGCCTGAGCTGGTGCCGCCCAGCAACATGGACAAACCGTCTTTGTCTATCCACTCACGGGCTTTGGAACTGGCCACGTCGGCCTTGTTCTGGTGGTCGGCCGACAGCACCTCAATGGGGCGGCCCAGCACCTTGCCACCGAAATCTTGCACGGCCATCTTGACCATCTCAACGCCGGCCGGCCCATCGATGTCGGCGTACAGGCTGGACATGTCGGTGATGAAGCCGATCTTCACGGGGACGGGGGCTTGGGCCTGGGTGCTGACAACGCCCAGTGCGCCCAAGGCCAAGGTGATGGCTGAAGCCAGGGTTTTGAGTTTCATGGAAACATCCTTTGGTTGGTGAAATAAAAAAGCTCAAACGCCCAGGTAGTCCTGGAGCATTTTCATGTTGCCGGCCAGCTCGCTTTGGGCGAACTGCTGCACGATGCGGCCGTGCTCCATGACGTAAAAACGGTCGGCCAAGGGCGCGGCAAAACGAAAATTTTGCTCCACCAGCACCACGGTATAGCCACGAGCCTTGAGCAGGCGAATGGTCTCGGCCAGCTTTTGCACAATGACCGGCGCCAGGCCTTCAGAAATTTCGTCCAGCAGCAGCAAGCGCGCGCCTGTGCGCAAAATGCGGGCCACGGCCAGCATTTGCTGCTCGCCACCCGACAAGCGCGTGCCCGGGCTGTTGGCACGCTCTTGGAGGTTGGGAAACATCAGGTAGATGTCCTGCAAGCTCATGCCGCCGCTGGCGATGGTGGGCGGCAACATGAGGTTTTCTTCGGCCGACAAGCTGGCAAAAATGCCACGCTCTTCAGGGCAGTAGCCAACGCCCAGACGCGCCACCTTGTGCGGCGACATGCGAATGGCCTCTTGCCCTTTGATGTGCACAGAGCCGGTGCGCGCCCCGGTCAAGCCCACGATGGCGCGCAAGGTGGTGGTGCGGCCGGCGCCGTTGCGGCCGAGCAGGCACACCACCTCGCCTTCGTTGACCGTCAAGTTCACGCCGTGCAAGATGTGCGACTCGCCATACCAGGCGTTGAGGTCCTCAATGCGCAGAAATTCACCGGCCATCAGTGCGCCCCAGCCAGTTCGGTGTCGTGCGTGCCCATGTAGGCCTCGATCACCAGCGGGTTGCGAGAGACCTCCTCATACGTGCCATCGGCGATCACCGCGCCGCGCTGCAGCACCGTGATGCGGTCGGCAATGCGGGCCACCACGCTCATGTTGTGCTCCACCATCAAAATGGTGCGGCCACTCGATACTTTTTTGATGAGCTGGGTCACGCGGTCCACGTCTTCGTGGCCCATGCCCTGGGTGGGCTCGTCGAGCAGCATGAGCTCAGGCTCCAGCGCCAGCGTGGTGGCCAACTCCAGCGCGCGTTTGCGGCCATAGGGCAAATTGACCGTGAGCTCTTGCTCAAAGTCCTGCAGATCCACGGCGGCGAGCAACTCGCGGGCCCGGTCGTGCAGCGGCCACAAGGTTTTTTCAGAACGCCAAAAATGAAAAGAGGTGCCCAAGTTGCGCTGCAAGGCAGCGCGCACGTTGTCCAGCACCGTCATGTGGGGAAACACCGCCGAAATTTGAAACGAGCGCACGATGCCGCGCCGCGCCGTCTGGGCGGGCTTTTCGTGCGTGATGTCGGCGCCGTTGAAGCTGATGCTGCCCGCACTCGGCGGCAAAAACTTGGTGAGCAGGTTGAAAAAAGTGGTTTTGCCAGCCCCATTGGGGCCGATCAGGGCGTGGATATGGCCGCGCTGGACCTGCAGGTCCACCTGGTTGACGGCCACAAAGCCCTTGAATTCTTTGGTCAAGCCACGGGTTTCAAGAATGATCTCTGCCGACAAGACATGGCCTTTCAAAAGCCCCACCGAGACATGCCGGCAAGGGCTGCACATGCTAGGCGAGCTTGGTGCGCCTGGCTATGGGGGTTATGGAGAGGGTGGTATTTTCACTTAAATCAGGCGAGAAGCGCTGGCCTACACCAAGCACCACAGGCCCAAGCACCAGCCCAGCCACCACTGCGCCAGGGCGTCAAGCAAGCTGCCCAGCGCCAGCACGGGCACCACCAGGTACAAAATGCACCACAAGGCGCCGGCCAAGGTCAGCCGCGGCTTGGGCAGATCGTGACCCAAAATGACAGTGGAATCCGACTTTTTCATGAAGACACGCATTGTGCGACAAGGCGCCCGCGCCGCGCTCGGGCTTCGTATGATGCACCCCCATGAAGCTGAGCTGGAACCAACTGGAACGCGAGTCTTGGGATGACTTCCATGCCCGCCATGGCGGCTCGCTTCAGCAGTGCTGGGCCTACGGCGAGGCCATGAACACCCTGGGCGTGCAGGTACACCGCGCCTGCATGGAAGACGCGGGCCAGCTGCGGGGCCTGGCCCAATTCATTTGCCGCCGCGTGGCGGGCTACCTGGCTTTGTCGTCTTGCACGCGCGGGCCGGTGTGGGCGCCTGAGGCCACGGCCGAGTGGCGCCAACAAGCGCAACGCCTTTTGCAGCGCAGCGTGCCCATGCGCCCGCTGCGCGTGAGCTTGTTGTCGCCCAACGTCAGTGCCGGCGAACTGCAGGACGGCGAAATGAGCGGACTGACCCGCGTGATGACCGGCTACTCCACGGTGATGCTGGATTTGCGCCAGCCGCTGACCGAGCTGCGCCGAAAGCTAGAGGGCAAATGGCGCAATCGCCTGACCAAGGTCGAGGCCGACGACAGCTTGCGGGTGCAGGTGCAGGCCGACCGGCAAGCTTGTCAGCTCTTGCTCACGCGCGAGGACGAGCAGCGCCAAAGCCGGGGCTTTCACGGCCTGCCCACCCGACTGGTACCGGCCTTCATAGACGCCCACGCAAAACCCTCGCAGGCCCTCTTGATGAGCACCGCCAAACAAGGCAAAGACACCGTGGCCGCCATGCTTTTTTTGTTGCATGGCCGCAGCGCCACTTACCACATGGGCTGGTCCAACGAAGTGGGCAGAC
>CANHKH010000399.1 GCA_947460165.1 Comamonadaceae bacterium | reverse complement strand
GAGAACGGCCATGTGGCCCACGAATGCATCTTGGACCTGCGCCACTTCAAGGACAGCTGCGGCGTGATGGCCGAGGACGTGGCCAAGCGCCTGATGGACTACGGCTTTCACGCGCCCACGCTGAGTTTTCCGGTGGCCAACACGCTGATGGTCGAGCCCACCGAGAGCGAAACCCTGGCCGAGCTGGACCGCTTTGTGGACGCCATGATCGCCATCCGCGAGGAAATCCGCCTCATTGAATCGGGCCATTGGCCGCCAGACCACAACCCTTTGAAAAACGCGCCCCACACCGCCGCCAGCTTGCTGGCCGCCGACTGGCCGCATGCCTACAGCCGCGAGCAAGCCGCCTTTCCCGTGCCTGCGCTCAAAGCGGGCAAGTACTGGCCGCCTGTGGGCCGCGTGGACAATGTGTACGGAGACCGCAACCTGTTTTGCAGCTGCGTGCCTGTGGCAGACTTCGCCTGAATTTTTCAAAGGATGAACCCGTGAACCTGAACAAACCCCTGGCCGTGCTGGCCGCCGGCCTCTCCTTAAGCTTGGGCGCCCTGGCCCAAAACACCGAGACCTTGCCCTCCGGCGTGAAGATCGTGCACACCACCGTCGGCACTGGCGCCTCGCCCCAGCCCACCCAAACCGTGAAAGTGCACTACAAAGGCACGCTCACCAACGGCCAAGAATTTGACAGCTCCTACAAGCGCAATGCCCCGGCGAGCTTTCCGCTCAACCGCGTGATCCCGTGCTGGACCGAGGGCGTGCAAAAAATGAAGGTGGGCGGCAAAGCCACCCTCACCTGCCCACCGGCCACCGCCTATGGCGAGCGCGGCGCGGGCAGCTCTGTGCCGCCCAATGCCACGCTGAACTTTGAGGTGGAACTGCTGGCCATTGAAAAGTAAGCCATGACGGGCAGCCCGGTGCTCACCGCGCTGCTGGTGCTGGCCTACTTTGCGCTGCTGGCCTGGACGCTCAAGCGCCGGGGGCCTGCGCTGCAAGGCCCCTGGTTCTTTTTCCTGCGGGCCTTTTTCCCCAACTGGAAGTTCTTTCACGCCGTGGGGCGCGCGCCGCGCCTGTATGTGCGCGGGCAAGATGCGCAGGGCAGTTGGTCAGACTGGCAGCTGGTTTATCCCCGCTTGCCCAGGCGCCTGAGCCACCTGTGGCACAACCCCGCCGTCAACTTGGCGCTCACCCACCAAAACCTGGTGGACCACCTGGCCGGCGACATCAATCAGCTGCCGGAGGGCGACTCCATCGCCCACAGCGTGAGCTACCAGCTGGTCACCCGCCTGTCACAGGGCGCCGTGCAAGGCGGGCGCTGGGGCGAGGTGCCCATGCTGGCCAGCGCCCTGCCCACATGCATCGCCTTTCAGTTCGAAGTGCGCATGGAGCGACCCGATTTGGGTGAGGGCAGCGACAGCGTGCAAATGCTCTTGTCCCCCGTGACCCCCCTCTTGCCCACCCCCGCGCAAGAGGGGCGAGGGAGCCCAAGCCCAGACCCCGAATTCCTCCCTCCCCCCTTGGGGGAGGGCCGGGATGGGGGCACGCGCCACACCACCATCGCCTCACGCGCGCCCCTCTCCCCAGCCCTCTCCCCAGAGGGGCGAGGGAGCCCAGTCGCAGCCCCTAAATTACACCCTGCCCTCCCCCAAGGAGGGCGGGCAAAGACGACCCCGGGCCAGCCATGAGTCTGACCCTGGCCATTCGCGCTTTCGAACTCCTGCTGGGCCTGAGCCTGCTGCTGCAAACCCTGGAGTACCTGCGCCTGCCCGCGCTGGACCGCATCAGCCACTGGCCCACGCAAAGCCAAGAGCTGCCCAGCACCCCCGCCTGGCTGCGCCCGCTGTTGAACAAGCTGCTGGCCCCCACAGCTTACAAAAGCCTGCTGTGGCTGCGCCTGGCCCTGGCCGCCTTGCTCATGGCCGGCCTGCTGCGCGGGCCTGTTGGACTGGTGGGCGCAGTGCTGCTGTTTCTCATCGCCTTGGTGCTGCTCTTTCGCTGGCGCGGCGCCTTCAACGGCGGCAGCGACTTCATGACCTTGGTGGGTTTGACCGGTCTCGTGATCGCTCACACCACCAGCGCGCTGGGCTATCCCGTGCTGGGTTGGCGTGCAGCACTGTGGTACGTGGCCCTGCAGTCGCTCACGTCTTACTTTGTCTCGGGCTGGGTCAAGCTCTTGCGGCCCGAATGGCGCAGTGGCACGGCCTTGCCCGTGTTTTTGGACACAGGCGTCTACGGCCCGCTGGCCGCCCGCAGCGTGTACCGCTCCCCCGCCGTCGCCCGCACGCTGGCCTGGGGCTTCACGGTCTGGGAAGGGCTGTTCCCCTTGGCATTGCTCGATGTGCGGCTGGCCCTGTTTTTTTGCGCCAGCGGGGCCCTGTTTCACTTTTTGGTGTTTTGGTACTTTGGCCTGAACCGGTTTTTTTGGGCTTGGCTGGCGACTTTTCCGGCGGTGTTGTGGGTGGCGGGGGGCGCTTAGGTCAGGCAGGAGTGACGACTCTGGTTGATCATTTTTGATGCCGCGCTGGAGCAAGCAGCCCCTCAGTCAAGCCTTGAGGAAAAGTCCCACCCCCTCACCCCAGCAGCGGCCACAGCGCCCGGTAAAAAGCTTCAGGCCGCTCAAACTGCACCCAGTGCCCGGCATCCGGCACGCTGACAAACTGCCCAAAGCCTGGGCAGCGGCGCAGCACCGCTTCAAGGGCAGCTTCTTGGCCCCGGGAAAAACGGTCGTGCTCGCCAAACAGCGCGTGCACCGGACAGTGCACGTCTTGCAGGGCTTGGGTCAGGGCTTCGGTGCGGGCCAGGCGGCGGTTGGGCATGCGGTCGCGCTGGGCGTTCAGAGCTTGCAGCCGGCTGGCCAAAGGGGTGATTGAAGCCTCGTGATGCAGCATGAGTTGGCGCAGGTTGTGCTCGTGCACCGCTTGCTGACTCTCATGCGGCAGGTGGCGCCAGCCTTTGATCTCGATTTTTTGGAGCGCCGCAAGCCCCAGGCCGGGCGCGCCCACCAACACCAGGCGCTGCGCGCGCTGAGGCTGGGCCTGCGCCAAGAAGCCTGCCGTCAGGCCGCCAAAGGAAAAACCCACCAGGTCGCAGGGCGAGTCGCCCACCAGCTCTTGCAGGCCCTGCTCCAGCGGCGCAGGCAAGGCGTCGGCGTCGCCCCCCGAAGGCGGCATGGCCGAGTCGCCAAAGCCGGGCAAGTCGGGCACCACCACCAGCCGGCCGGCAGCGGCCAGCGGCAGCACATTGCGCAGCCAATGCGTCCAGCTGCCACTGCCACCATGCAGCAGCACCAGGGGCGGTGCCTCGGGCCGGGCGTGGCCCTCGCCCCAGAGGTGCCACACCAGTTCGCCCGAGCCACAGGGCGTGACGGCGCGCCGGCCGCGCGCGAGCACATGCAGCACCTCCTCGGGCTGAGGGGCTTGATGGGCAGAGGATGCGGCGGCTTGAAGGGAGTGCAGGGACAGCGGAGGAGTCATGCACGGTTTATATCGCGACTGGGGGCCAGGGTCGCTGGCGCCCTGTCCTGTGCTTGTCAGGGCGGGCGGGGCTTGAGCGCCCGCTCAATCCTTGACCCGGCCCCGCAACGACTTGATCTCGCCGCGCTGGCTTTTGCCTTCTAGCCTGCGCAGCTTGGAAGCCCGCGTGGGCCGGGTGGCGCGGCGCGGTTTGGGCGGCAGGGCCACGGCGTCCACAATGGCTTGCAAACGCGCCATGGCGGCGGCGCGGTTGGCCTCTTGGGTGCGGTGCTGCTGGGCCTTGAGCACCAGCACGCCGGTCTGGGTGATGCGGCTGTCACCGCTGGCCAGCAGTCGGGTTTTGACCTCTTCAGGCAAGGACGACGCAGGAATGTCAAAGCGCAGGTGGAT
>CANHKH010000398.1 GCA_947460165.1 Comamonadaceae bacterium | reverse complement strand
GGACCTGATCCAAGAGGGCAACATTGGTCTCATGAAAGCGGTCGACAAGTTCGAGTACCGCCGTGGCTACAAGTTCTCCACCTACGCCACCTGGTGGATTCGCCAGGCCATCACGCGCTCGATTGCCGACCAGGCCCGCACCATCCGCATCCCGGTGCACATGATAGAGACCATCAACAAGATGAACCGCCTGTCGCGCCAGCACTTGCAGGAGTTTGGCTTTGAGCCAGACGCCAGCATCTTGGCCGAAAAGATGGAAATGCCCGAGGACAAGATCCGCAAGATCATGAAGATCGCCAAGGAGCCCATTTCCATGGAAACGCCGATCGGCGACGACGACGATTCGCACCTGGGCGACTTCATTGAAGACAGCAGCAACACCGCGCCGCTGGAAGCGGCCATGCAAGCGGGCCTGCGCGATGTGGTCAAAGACATTTTGGACAGCCTCACGCCGCGCGAAGCCAAGGTGCTGCGCATGCGCTTTGGCATTGAAATGTCCACCGACCACACCCTGGAAGAGGTGGGCAAGCAGTTTGACGTGACGCGCGAGCGCATCCGTCAAATTGAGGCCAAGGCTTTGCGCAAGCTCAAGCACCCCAGCCGCAGCGACAAGCTGCGAAGCTTCATAGACACGCTGTAAAGCGCGAAAAAGCAGACCCCAAGCCCGCGAGCCTCACCGGCCGCGGGCTTTTTTATGCTTGCTTGGGCTTGTCCAGACCCAACAAACGGATGGCATTGCCCTTGAGGATGCCTGGCATCACCTCGGGCTTGAAGCCGGCCACCTCAAAGTCTTGCATCCAGCGCTCGGGCGTGATCAGCGGGTAGTCCGAGCCAAAGAGCACGCGGTCTTTGAGCAAGGTGTTGGCGTACTGAATGAGTTGCTTGGGAAAGTACTTGGGGCTCCAGCCCGACAGGTCTATCCACACATTGGGCTTGTGCGTGGCCACCGACAGCGCCTCGTCTTGCCACGGAAAGCTGGGGTGGGCCATGACGATTTGCATGTCCGGGAAATCAATGGCCACATCATCGAGGTGCATGGGGTTGGAATACTCCAGCCGCAAGCCGCCACCGCATCGCATGCCCGAGCCAATGCCGCTGTGCCCGGTGTGAAAAATGGCGGGCAAGCCGTGGGCATTGATCACTTCATAAATGGGCCAGGCCATCTTGTCGTAGGGGTGAAAGCCCTGCACCGTGGGGTGGAACTTGAAGCCCTTGACGCCGTGCTCCTTGATCAAGCGCTCGGCCTCACGGGCGCCCATCTTGCCTTTGTGCGGGTCAATGCTGCCAAAACACATCATCATGTCGGCGTTTTTTTGCGCGGCCTCGGCAATTTCCTCGTTGGGAATGCGCCTGCGGCCGAGCTTGGACTCGGCGTCCACCGTGAACATCACCAGGCCAATTTTTCGCTCGCGGTAGTAGTCAATGGTTTCTTGAATGGTGGGGCGGCGGGAGTTCTTGAAGTACTTGTCGGCGGCTCGGTCGTACTCCTCGCCGTAGTTGTCAAAGGGGTTCCAGCAACTGACTTCGGCGTGGGTGTGGATGTCAATGGCGATCAGGTTGGCGTGGTCCAAAAGGGTCTCCAGAGGGGTGAAGGTGAAACAGCAAATTGAAAAATCAGGGAAAACCCGGGGCCTGCAGGTCGGCTGGGCGCTTGAGATAGTTATCGGTCATAACGATAATTTGTTTTTCAAGCAAAGGCAAGCATGAGCTCACCAGACCTTCAGCGCGAACGGCACGGCGACAAACCAAAAATGGCCATTGTCCATGTGAGCTGCCATGGCATGTGCCATGTTCCAGGCCATATGCCAGGCCAGCGCCTGCCCCATACCTATTTTTGAACGCTGGAGACGCCATGACCGCCGCCCCCTTTAGACCGCTGAGTTTTGGCGTGACCCGCGCCACCTTGCAGGACGGTGCGAACGGCACCCACTACCTGTTGGCCGATCAGCCGCTGGCGCCCTACCCCGAGCGCATGAGCGACCGCCTCAAGCACTGGGCGCAAGTCGCGCCCGAGCGCAGCTTCATGGCCCGTCGGCAAAAATTGGCCGACGGCACGCTGGGCAACTGGCGGCACATCAGCTTTGGCCAGGCTTGGGACAGCGCTTGCCGCATTGCCCAGGCGCTGATAGACCGAGGCCTCCATCAAGAGCGGCCCGTGGCCATCTTGAGTGAGAACAGCCTGGAGCATGCGCTCTTGGCCCTGGGCTGCATGGTCGCGGGCGTGCCTTTTGTGCCGGTCTCGCCGCCCTACTCCCTGGTCAGCCAGGACTTTGACAAGCTCAGGCATGTGCTGCACACCACCACGCCGGGCCTGGTGTTTGCCTCTGACGCGCGCTATGCCCGGGCGATTGCGCAGGCCGTGGCGCCCGGCACTGAAGTGGTCCTCGGCGAGGGCCAGTTGGAGGGCCGCGCCACCACCTCGTTTGAGCAGTTGTGCGCCACCGCTGCCACGCCCGCGGTGGAGGCGGCCCGCTTGGCCACCGGGCCAGACACCATCCTCAAGTTTTTGTTCACCAGCGGCTCGACCAAAATGCCCAAGGCGGTGATCAACACCCACCGCATGTGCTGCGCCAACCAGCAGCAGATGCTGCAGTCCATGCCGGTGCTGACCCAGTCTCCGCTGGTGCTGATCGACTGGCTGCCCTGGAACCACACCTTTGGTGGCAACCACAACTTTGGCATGGTGGTCTTCCATGGCGGCACGCTCTACATTGACGACGGCAAGCCCACCCCCGCGCTGATGCACGAGACCCTGCGCAACCTGCGCGAGATCGCCCCCACGGTGTACTTCAACGTGCCCACGGGTTTTGAGGCCATCGCCCACGCCATGAAAACCGACGACCTGCTGCGCCGCACGCTGCTGTCACGTGTGAACATGTTTTTTTACGCTGGCGCGGCGCTGGCCCAGCCGGTGTGGGACAGCCTGTACGAGTCTGAAGAACGCGAAATTGGCCAGCGCATCGTCATGGGCACAGGCCTGGGCATGACCGAATCTTCGCCCTTTGGCCTGTTTGTCACCCACCCCCATGTCCAAGCGGGCGATTTGGGCCTGCCCACGCCAGGGCTGGCGCTCAAGCTGGTGCCCGTGGACGGCAAGGTCGAGGTGCGCTACCGAGGCCCCAACATCACGCCCGGCTACTGGCGCATGCCCGCAGAAACGGCCGAGTCCTTTGACGAAGAGGGCTTTTTCAAAACGGGCGACGCCGTCAAGTGGATAGACGAAACCGATGTGCACCAGGGCCTGAAGTTCGACGGACGCATTGCCGAAGACTTCAAGCTCGCCACCGGCACCTTTGTCAGCGTGGGGCCGCTGCGCGCCAAAATCATTGCGGCGGGCGCGCCCTATGTCCAAGACGCGGTCATCACTGGCCTGAACACCCGCGAGGTGGGCGCCCTGCTGTTTCCCACCGCCGCCGTGCGCGCTTTGTCGGGCCTGCCAGCGTCGGCCGCCATGGCCGATGTGTTGGAAAGCGCCCCAGTGCTGGCACATTTTCAAGCCGTCATCAACGCCCTGGCCACCACCAGCACCGGCAGCGCCAACCACCTGGCCCGCATGTGTTTGCTGCCAGACCCCCCCAGCCTGGACCGTGGCGAGGTCACCGACAAGGGCTCCATCAACCAGCGCGCCGTGCTGGCCCACCGAGCCGAAACCGTGGCCGCACTGCATGCCGATACCCTGCGCCACATCCTCAAGCCGTCGGCCATGACGGCCCCCACACAGCCCTGAGCCCACACCCCTGAGCACCGTATGAGCAAAACCGTCATCTACGAAACCGAGGTCATGTTTGGCGACTGTGACCCGGCAGGCATTGTGTTTTTTGCCAACTTCTCCAAATGGATGGACGCGTCCTCGCTGAACT
>CANHKH010000397.1 GCA_947460165.1 Comamonadaceae bacterium | reverse complement strand
TTCAGGCCGACCTTGAGGCAGCCAAGGGCAACATCTTGCGGGTGCCGGCCAAAGACATTCCCAAGATGCTCCAGGTCTTGGCCAAAGGCTGGCTCTTCATGCTGCCCTTTGTGGTGCTGGTCTATGCCCTGTTCTGGCAAAACCGCGAACCTGAAAACGCCGCCATCTTCGCCAGCTTGGCGGTGATGCTGATCGGCTTTGCCTTTGGCTATGGCGCAGACCGCTTGTCGCTCAAAGAGTTGTGGCAATGCGTGGTGCGCACCGGCGTGTCGTCGGCCGACATCATCTTGATCTCGGCGGCGGCCGGCTTCATCATGGGCATTTTGCAAATCACCGGCCTGGGCTTTGCACTGACGCTGTACCTGGTCGAGCTGGGCCAGGGCAATGTCTTTTTGCTGCTGCTCATCTCCGGCACGCTGTGCATCGTGCTGGGCATGGGCATGCCCACGCTGGGCGTGTATGTGTTGCTGGCGGTGCTCTTTGTGCCGGCCTTTGTGGAAGTGGGCGTCTCGCCCATGGCCGCGCACATGTTCATCTTGTACCTGGGCATGATGTCTTTTGTGACGCCGCCCGTGGCGATCGCGGCCTTTTTTGCCGCCAACCTGGCCGGCGCCGACCCCATGCGCACCGGCTGGATTGCGATGCGCTTTTCCTGGACCGCCTACATCGTGCCCTTCATCTTTGTGTTTTCTCCGAGCTTGCTGCTGCAAAACAGCTCTTGGGTAGAGACCGCTTTCAGCATCACCATGGCCGTCATCGGCGTGTGGTTTGTCTCTGCGGGCATGGTCGGCTACGGGCTGCGCCTCATGAGCACTTGGCTGCGCACCGCGTCCGTCACGGCCGGCGCACTTTTGCTCTTGCCCCTGGGGATGGCCGGATGGGTGGTTTATGCCAACGTGCTGGGTGCCGTGCTGGCGGTGGCTGTCACGGCCGTGGGGCTGGCTGACCGCCGCAAGGACCTCGCTCGGGTGTCGGCCTGAGCGGCTCCAAGCCGGGCACGGCCAGACAACACCAGATCCATGTAAACAGCAAATCGACCAGAGAAATTAAAAAACATGCGTTTTTGCCGCTTCAATGACAACCGACTCGGCGTGGTCCGGGGCACCCAGGTCCACGACGTCACCGCCGCTTTGGAGAGCCTGCCTGCCCTGCGCTGGCCAGCTCCGCAGGGCGACCATTTCTTCAACCATTTCGAGGCCCTGCGGCCCCGCATGCAGGCACTGGCTGACACCGTGCCTGGCCAGCCGGTGGCTGCGCTCACGCTGCTCTCGCCGGTGGCCAACCCGGGCAAGATCGTCGCGGCCCCGGTCAACTACCAGTTGCACCTGGACGAGTCGCGCGCCGACAAGGCCATCCACTTTGGCACCCAGGTCAAAACCATTGCCGATTACGGCGTGTTTCTCAAGGCCAGCAGCTCCATGATTGGCGCCGGCCAGGCGGTGGTGGCCGATTGGGCCGAGCGCCGCATTGACCATGAGATTGAGCTGGCGCTGGTCATTGGCAAACAGGGCTTTCGCATCACCGAAGACCAGGCGCTCTCGCACGTGGCCGGTTACATGATTGGCCTGGACATGACCATACGCGGCACCGAAGACCGCTCCTTTCGCAAGTCCTTGGACACCTTCAGCGTGTTCGGCCCGCACATGGTGACTGCCGACGACATCAGCGACCCCGGGCGCCTGGACTTCGAACTCAAGGTCAACCAAGAGACCCGGCAAAAAGCCAACACGGCCCAGCTGATCTGGAACGTGCAAAAACTCATTTCCTACGCCAGCCAGGCTTACACGCTGTACCCGGGCGACATCATCATGACCGGCACGCCCGAGGGCGTGGCGCCTGTTCTTCCGGGCGACACCATGCACGCCTGGATAGAGGGCATTGGCGAGATGACGGTGGCTGTCAGGGGCACGCCGAACCAGGTCTAGCCCACAGCGTGGTCAATGGATCGCGGGCGACCGGGCAGGCCATCTGCCGGTCGCACCGCGCACCGAACAATGAACGACAGAGGATTAAAAAGCATGATGTCAGCGACACGCTCCGCCGAGCCCGAACTCGGCGCAGACATGAACGTATTCAACCGGGTGGAGCCTATAGTCGCTTCCGACGAATTCATCCGTCAAGCCGTCGAGCAGGCTGACCTGCCCTCGCTCATGGTGACGCTCGCCATGGTGACTGGCGACACCTCGCTGATCGCACCCGAGGTCAAGCCGCCGGTGCCACCCATGCGCGTGGAGATCGCGCAGCAGGGCGGCATGAGCAAGGAGATGCAAGAAAAGGCCAGGCGCCTGGCCACGGCGGCCCTCATTGCCTTTCGCGACAGCGGACAGCGTGGCTGTGACGCGCCCTCGGACGCGCTGCTCACCCAGTGCATGAAGTACCTGCTGCCGCGTGACATTGATGAACTGCGGCCCTTGCTGGAGCACGAAATGGGTTTCACCAAAGACCCGGGCGCGCCCGACTGGACGCGGGACAGCGTGGCGCCCGGTGTGAAGTTCCGCGTGGCCGTGATTGGTGCGGGCGTGTCGGGCATTGCTGCGGGCTACCGACTGCAGCAGACCGAGCTCGATTTCACGATGTTTGAAAAGAACGAGGATGTGGGCGGCGTCTGGTGGGAGAACCGCTACCCGGGCTGCCGCCTGGACACGCCCAACTTTGCCTACAGCCTGTCCTTTGCGCAAAAGCAAGACTGGCCCCAGCAGTTCTCCCGCCAGCCGGAAATACAGTCCTACCTCGCCACGGTGGCCAGCGCCTCTGGACTCAAGCGCCACATCCGCTTTGGCACCGAGGTCGATGCCATGCGCTTCAATGAAGACCGCGCGACCTGGACCCTCACCATCAGGGACAGCAGCGGTGGGGTCACCGAGGAAGAGTTCAACGCCGTCATCACGGCGGTTGGCATCCTGAGCCGGCCCAGCCTGCCGGACATTGCAGGGCTGGACACCTTCAAGGGCCGCATCGTCCATTCAGCCGTCTGGCCAGAGGACTTGGACCTGGCGGGCAAGCGGGTGGCACTGGTGGGCACGGGAGCCAGCGCATTCCAGATCGGCCCCTCCATCGTGGACCAGGTGGCTGGCCTCAAGATCTTTCAGCGCAGTCCGCCCTGGATGCTGCCCACGCCGACCTACCATGATGACATTGCGCCCGGCATGCAATGGCTGCTCAAGCACGTGCCGTATTACGGCCGGTGGCTGCGTTTTTGGCAGTTCTGCATTTCCATCGAAGGGCGCTTTCCCCTGACCGCCGTCGAAGACGACTGGGACCACCCGGTGTCTGTGGGCCGCGACAACGAGGAGCTGCGCCAGGGCTGCTTAAAGTGGTTGGCCACCCAGTACCACGACAGGCCGGACCTGCTGGAGAAGATGACGCCGAACTACCCGCCCACCTCCAAGCGCATGTTGCGCGACAACGGCGTGTGGGCGGCCATGCTGAAAAAGCCGCATGTGGAACTCAACACCACGGGCATAGACCAATTCACCCCCGAGGGCATTCGCACCCAAGACGGCGTGCTGCACGACTTCGATGTGGTCATCTGCGCCACCGGTTTCAAGGCCTCCGATTTTCTGGCGCCCATGACCATCACCGGCGCCGGCGGGCGGCAGTTGCACAGAGACTGCTGGGACGGCGACTGCCGCGCCTACCTGGGCATCAGCGTGCCGGGATTTCCCAATTTGTTCATGACCGGTGGCCCGAACACGGCGGTGGTGATCAATGGCAGCGCCATCTTCTCGTCAGAGTGCCAGGTCGAATACAGCCTGCGGGCGATTCGCTACCTGCTAGAGACGGGACAAAAAGCGATGAACTGCAAAGAGGCGCCCTTTCTGGACTACAACGTGTGGGTCGACGCGGGCAACTTGAAGCGCTCC
>CANHKH010000396.1 GCA_947460165.1 Comamonadaceae bacterium | reverse complement strand
TTTGACGGCATGCTCGCCAGCTTGAATGCGGCCGAGGCCGGCACCATCGTGGTGCTGCACGCCTGCTGCCACAACCCCACGGGCTACGACATCACGGCCGCGCAGTGGGACCAGGTGATTGCAGCCGTCAAGGCCCGCGACTTGGTGCCCTTTTTGGACATGGCTTACCAAGGCTTTGGCCATGGCATTGCCGAAGACGGCGCCGTCATTGGCAAGTTTGTGGCCGCAGGGCTGTCGTTTTTTGTCTCCACCTCGTTTTCCAAGAGCTTTAGCCTGTACGGCGAGCGCGTGGGTGCACTCAGCGTGCTCTGCCAAAGCAAAGAAGAAGCCGACCGGGTGCTCTCGCAGCTGAAAATCGCCATCCGCACCAACTACTCCAACCCGCCCATCCACGGCGGCGCGGTGGTGGCAGCCGTGCTGAACACCCCGGCCTTGCGCCAGCAATGGGAGCAAGAGCTCGCTGAAATGCGGGTGCGCATCAAGGCCATGCGCCAGAGCCTGGTGGACGGCCTCAAGGCCGCAGGTGTGGCGCAAGACATGAGTTTCATCACCACACAAATTGGCATGTTCAGCTACTCGGGCCTGAACAAAGACCAGATGGTGCGCCTGCGCAGCGAATTTGGTGTCTACGGCACAGACACCGGCCGCATGTGCGTGGCCGCGCTCAACAGCGGCAACATTGGACATGTGTGCGCCTCGATTGCCAAGGTGCTTTGAAGCCCACCTCGCCCCCCTGAAAAAAGCCGGCTTGCGAGCCGGCTTTTTTAACGTCCTGGGTCCTCAGTCCTCCCCCCACACCACCGAGCGCATGGCCACGGAGGCGAGTTGGTAGTTGGGCGTCATGAAGCGGCAGGACTCGCCCTTGTCCACCGCCCCGGCGGCGTAAAGCAAAGGCAAAAAATGCTCGTGGCTGGGGTGGGCCATGCGGGCCACCGCGCCCAGGCGCTGAAAGTGCTGCAGCTCGTCAAGCCGGCCCTGGGCCAGCCAGTCGGCCACGGTCTCGTCAAACTCCACCGTCCAATCGAAGGCTTGCTCAGGCGGCGCCTCGCGCTGCATCATGCGCAGGTTGTGCACGATGTTGCCGCTGCCCACAATCAACACGCCCTTGTCCCGCAAACCGCGCAATTGCTGGGCCAAGGCGTAGTGGTCGGCAGGCGGGCGCTGGTAGTCCATGCTCAGCTGAATGACGGGGATGTCGGCCTCCGGAAACATGGGCTTGAGCACGCCCCAGGCGCCGTGGTCCAAGCCCCATTGCGAGTCCAAATCCAGCGGGCGCGAGGCGCGCTGGCGCACAAAGCGGGCAATCTCGGCCGCCGCTGCGGGCGATCCGGAGGCCGGGTACTGCTGGTCAAACAATTCTTGCGGAAAACCACCAAAGTCGTGGATGGTGCGCGGCTTGTCCATGGCGGTGAGCGCCCAGCCTTCGGTCAGCCAGTGCGCCGAAATGCAGAGCACCAACTGCGGCATGGGCCAGCGCCGGCCAAAGGCCTGGCCCAGCTCCTGCCAACTGGTTTTCCAGGGGTTGTCGGTGATGACGTTCATGGGGCTGCCGTGGCCCAAAAACACCACGGGCAGGCGGTCTGAAGATCGCAGCGACTGAAACTGAGACAAGGCAAGCGGGGCGGTGTTCATGGCACATCAAAAAAATTGAAACTGACTGGTCACTGACGAACCAGGGCGCGGCGGCCTTGCAAGGCCCAACCGCGCTTATTTGCCCACTGTACCTGCAGCCGCCGGCCCTGAGTGAGGCAGGCGAGCCAAGCTTGCTCATGCATGACAAAGAAGCGACATCTGACCACAAGATTAGTGATTATTCTTTGCCCAAAAAGCTCAGCAACTGCTATATTGCTGCACTGCAACATTGCTTTAAGCGCGCGAAAGAGGAAGCCCATGCTCTACCAAGTTTATGAAACACAGCGCACGCTGATGGAGCCGTTCATCGACTTCGCACAAGCGGCAGCCAAGGTCTTTAGCAACGCCAACACGCCCATGGGCCAGCACCCCATGGCCCAGCGGGTGGCCGCCGGTTACAGCCTGCTTTACCGCTTGGGCAAGGACTACGAAAAGCCCGCCTTTGACATCCACACCGTGGATGTTCACGGCGTGAAAGTGGCGGTGCAAGAGCATGTGGCACTGGACAAACCGTTTTGCGAGTTGCGCCGCTTCAAGCGCCTGAGCGACGACGTGCAAACCCTGACTGCCCTCAAAAGCCAGCCCACCGTGTTGGTGGTGGCGCCTTTGTCGGGCCACTACGCCACGCTGCTGCGCGACACCGTCAAAAGCCTGCTGGAAGACCACAAGGTCTACATCACCGACTGGAAAAACGCGCGCACCGTGCCCCTGGCCGACGGCAGCTTCCACCTCGACGACTATGTCAACTACGTGCAGGAATTCATTCGACACATCCAGGGGACTTACGGCAACTGCCACGTCATCAGCGTGTGCCAGCCCACGGTGCCCGTGCTGGCTGCGGTTTCGCTCATGGCCTCACGCGGCGAGACCACGCCCTTGACCATGACCATGATGGGCGGCCCGATTGATGCGCGCAAATCGCCCACCGCCGTCAACAACCTGGCCACGAAAAAAAGCTACAGCTGGTTTGAGAACAACGTGATCTATCGCGTGCCTGGCAATTTCCCTGGCGCCGGCCGCCGTGTCTACCCCGGCTTCATGCAGCACGCTGGCTTTGTGGCCATGAACCCCGACCGCCACGCCACCAGCCATTACGACTTTTTCAAAGACCTGATCAAAGGCGACGACACCAGCGCTGAGGCCCACCGCAAGTTCTACGACGAGTACAACGCCGTGCTGGACATGGACGCCGACTACTACCTGGAAACCATCAAGACGGTGTTTCAGGAGTTCAAGCTGGTGCGCGGCACCTGGGAAGTGCTCAACCCCGAGGGTGAGCTTGAACTGGTTCAACCCCACCACATCACCACCACCGCCCACCTGACGGTGGAAGGCGAGCTGGACGATATTTCTGGCTCTGGCCAAACCGAAGCCGCCCACGGCCTGTGCACTGGCATCCCCAAGTCCATGCAAAAACACATGGAAGTGGAAGGCGCTGGTCACTACGGCATTTTCAGCGGCCGCCGCTGGCGCGATGTGGTGTACCCCGCCGTGCGGGACTTCATTGCCAGCTACCACCCGCAAAAA
The DNA here is from genome assembly GCA_947460165.1 of Comamonadaceae bacterium. GTDB lineage: Bacteria > Pseudomonadota > Gammaproteobacteria > Burkholderiales > Burkholderiaceae_C > Polaromonas. The sequence goes on along the minus strand of CANHKH010000396.1, from coordinate 737 downwards.
GCGTCGGCCACACCACACGTGCAGCCCTCCACCGAGCCTGTGGCTGTAGCGCAGACCAGTGCGGTGGCCCCTGAAGCGCAAGCCGTCAAAGTGGCTAAAGTGGTCAACGCAGTCAAAAAAGCCAGAGCGACCAAAGCCACCACGGCTACCACGGCTACCACGGCCAAAAAGCCAGCACCTGCCGAGGCAGCAGCCCCCCAGGCCAAGCGCACGCGCAGCACCGCCAGCAAGCCCAGCGCCAGCGTGGGTGTGAGCCAAGCGCCGGTCAAAAAGACGGCTGCCCGCAAAACCAGCCGCAACAAAGCCTAAAGCGCCAGCCGGCTTTCTTGTGCAAGCCCGGCATGCCGGGCTTTTTTCTTGGCCAAAATACAGCTTGTGACCTCCATCCCCCTTTTGGTCGAACGGCTGCACGCCGCCCTGCCCCAAACCCAGTGCACGCGCTGCGGCTACCCGGATTGCCGCGCCTATGCCCAGGCCGTGGCAGAGGGCCAGGCCCAGATCAACCAATGCCCGCCCGGTGGCAGCGAAGGCATAGCGCGACTGGCGGCACTGACCGGCCTACCCGTGCTGCCGCTCAACCCCGAACATGGCCAAGAAAGTGTGCGCCGCGTGGCGGTGATTGACGAGGCCTGGTGCATAGGCTGCACGCTGTGCCTGCCGGTGTGCCCGACCGACGCGATTGTGGGCGCCAACAAACGCATGCACACCGTGGTGGAGCCGCATTGCACGGGCTGCGA
>CANHKH010000395.1 GCA_947460165.1 Comamonadaceae bacterium | reverse complement strand
CTGCGACTGCAGCGCCTGCAGGTCGGCGGCGCTGCGCGCGGCCAGGCACAGCGTGCAGCCTTCTTTGGCAAAGGCCTCGGCAATCGCCCTGCCAATGCCTCGGGAGGCGCCGGTCACCAGCACTGTTTTTCCGGCCAGTTCGAGGTTCATGGCATCAGCTCAGGGTGGGGCGCAGTTCAATGAGGTCGGGGCAGCAGTTGGGCGGCGTGCACACCGCGTAAACCACGGCCTCGGCCACATCTTGCGCGCTCAAAGGGGCGTATTTGCGCGACTGCAACGATTTTTGCACCTCGGCGTGGGTGCTCGAAACCCTGATGTCGGTGTCCACCATGCCCGGTGCCAATTCGGTCACCTTCAAACCAGAGGCGGCCAATTCAATGCGCAAGGACTTGGCAATGCCCGACATGGCATGCTTGGTTGCGCCATACACCCCGGCAAAAGGCCTGATGTTGCGCGCCGACAAAGAACTCATGACCACGATGTGGCCGCCCCCCCTGGCCACCATGGCGCGGGCCATGCGCTGGCAAATGCGAATGCCCGTCATCACATTGAGCTCGAACATGGCCTCGTTTTGAGCATCGGTCAGCTCCAACAAAGGGGCGTAGGTGAGCACGCCCGCGTTGTTGATGAAAATGTCAGCCTCGCGGGCCTGCTCGCACAGCCGCGCCAAAAAGTCAGCGTCGACCAGGTCGCCCGCCATGGGCAAAATTTGCCCCTCAAACGCGGCGCATTCGTGTTGCAGCGCCTGCAACTCCTGCTCGCGTCTGCCGGAGGCGATCACCTGGGCGCCTTCTTTGGCCAGCGCCACCGCCGTGGCCCGGCCTATGCCCGCGCTGGCGCCGGTCACCAACGCCATCTTGCCGGTCAATCTGCCTGTCAAGCTCGCACTCATGGCGCGGCACTCCCGCCGGGAGGCTCGTCCACGGTGACCGTGTCGTAGGTGCCCGGGATGATGATCTCCAACACCTCCAGGTCGTCCGAATACTCCAGCACCGTGTGCTTGATGCCGCCAGGCTGAATCCAGCAGCTGCCTGCCACCATCATGTGTTCGCCCTGACCTTCGAACTCGGCGCGTGACCAGCCCTTGAGCACATAAACCATTTGGAACTTCACGTCGTGGTAGTGGCGCTTGCTCACGGCCTCTTTGTCAAAAGGCCTGCCCCTGCCGTTGACATGGGCGTCCACCAGGCCACCCGTGGCCTCCTTCATGCCCAGGTCGCGGTAGACCACATAAGGGCGCAGGCCCTCGCCCTTGAACTCGGAGGTGGCCAGGTGCGAGACATGGAATTTTTGGACAGGCCACTGGCCCAGGGCCTTGAGGGCGTTGTCCAGTGCGGCCTGCGACAGGCCTTCAGGTTGCGGTGCAGTCATTGCGGGCTCCAGAAATCAGATGGGCGCCATCATCGCGGCTGGACCTAGAATTAAAAAAGCGATATTTATCTATGGAAAAGCATGAGTAAAAGTAATCCTTTACACCCCGCAGCCAAGGCAGGGTCTCGCCCATGACCTTCAAACAGCTCGAAGCCTTGTATTGGATTGCCCAATTGGGCGGTTTTGCGGAAGCGGCGGCCCATTTGCACGCCAGCCAGTCGGCCATCTCCAAGCGGGTGCAGGAGCTCGAACTGCAGTTGGGCACCGAGCTGTTTGACCGCAGCCAGCGTAGCGCGCGCCTGACTGAAAAGGGCGAGGAATTGACGGCTCTGGCGCGCAGCCTGCTGCAGCAGCGCGATGCCGCTTTGGCGCAATTTGGACGCCCAGATTCTGCCGAGCGGCGCATCCGCATTGGTGTGACAGAGCTGACCGCCATGACCTGGCTGCCGCGTTTTGTGGAGACGGTGCAGCGACATGATGCGCGCCTCATCCTGGAGCCCGATGTGGACATGGGCATGGCGCTGCGCGACAAGCTGATGGCCGGCCAGATCGACATGATTTTTGTGCCCGACGGGCACAACGACGCCCAGCTTGCGGTCAAGCCCTTGGGCCGGGTCGACAACGTCTGGATGTGCAAGCCCGGCCATGTGACCGGCAAAAAAACCATGCGCCTGCAAGAGCTGGCCCGCCACCGCTTGCTGACCCAAGGCGAGCGGTCGGGCACGGGCGCCGAGTACGCGCGCTGGCTGCGCTCACTCCATGTGCAGGCGGCGGACACCTTGGTGTGCAACAACCTGATTGCGCTGCTCTCGCTGACGGTCTCTGGCCTGGGCATCAGCTACTTGCCGCAGCATTGCCTGGCCGGCATGGTGGAGGCCGGCATGTTGGAGACCTTGGACGTCAGACCCGCCTTGCCCCCCGTCAAATACGTGGCTTTGTGCAAAAAAGACAAGCAAAGCGCCTTGTTCAGCGCCCTCATTGAACTGGCGCAGCAGGCCTGCGACTTCAAGCTGATGTTTCAGGCCGGTCGATGGCCAGCTTCTAGCGCCATGGGCGCATTGGGGCTGGGCAAAGAAGCTGCAACAATCCCGGGCTCTGTGTCACAAGCGCTGGTGCAGATTCTTCAGCCCTGAGCTTTGGCATTTTTTGCAGCATGTTCCCTTTCGCCCTTTTTTGCTCCCCCCTGCCACTGCGGGTCCTGCGCCCATGACGCTGACCCACCGCCGCGCCGTTTGGCTCATGGTCCTGGTCACTTTGCTGTGGTCCACCGCCGGCATGGTCACGCGCCACCTGGAGCAGGCCAAGAGCTTTGAGGTGACTTTTTGGCGCAGTTTTTTCACGGTGCTGTCTTTGCTGGTTATCTTGCCGCTGTTCCAGGGCCCAGAGGTGTTTGGCCGACTGGCGCGGGCGGGCCGCTCGCTGTGGTTGTCGGGGCTGTGCTGGAGCGTGATGTTCACGGCCTTCATGGTTGCGCTCACGCTCACCAGCGTGGCCAATGTGCTGGTCACCATGGCGATGGGGCCGTTTTTCACGGCGGTGCTGGCTTGGTTGTTTGCCGGTCAACGCATCCTATGGCGCACCTGGCTGGCCATTGCCCTGGCGGGCGTGGGCATGGTGTGGATGTATGGCGAGCAGTTCAGTCTGGGCGCTGGCTCGCAACTGGTGGGCACCTTGGTGGCTTTGCTGGTGCCCCTGGCCGGCGCCGTCAACTGGACGGTGGTGCAGCGCAGCCAACTGCATGGCGAGCGCATAGACCTTGTGCCTGCGGTGCTGCTGGGGGCGGTGATCTCTTGCCTGCTCACGCTGCCGCTGGCCTATCCTTTTTCAGCTTCGGGGCACGACATTGCGCTGCTGGCCGTGCTGGGCCTCACGCAATTGGCCATTCCTTGCGTGCTGTCAGTGCGCTGTGCCGGGGTGCTCAATGCACCTGAAATTGCGTTGCTGGCCTTGCTGGAGGTGATTTTTGGCATTTTGCTGGCCTGGTTGGGCGCGGGCGAAGTGCCTGCACCCAGCGTCTGGCAAGGGGGCGCCCTGGTGCTGGGGGCTTTGGTGATGAACGAATTTTGGGCTTGGAGGCAAAGCAATTGAAAAATACAGAACAAGACACCAACGAGGTAGTGGTAGAGCGGGGCGTCAGTGCGGGCCTGCTCACGCTGCACAGGCCGCAAGCGCTCAATGCCCTGTCCCTGGGCATGGTGCGCCTCTTGACGCAGGCGCTGCTGGATTTTCGCGACGATGCTTCAGTGGCGCTGGTGGCCTTGCGCGGCAGCAACAAGGCGGGCGCGCCTGGCACAGCCGAGCGCTGGTTTGGCCATTTTTGTGCGGGCGGCGACATTCGCTTTTTTCACGATGCAGCCTTGGCCGGCGATGCCAGCCTGGATGAATTTTTCACCGAGGAATACAGCCTCAACCACCTGATTCAAACCTATCCCAAGCCCATTGTCGCCTTCATGGACGGCGTGGTCATGGGCGGCGGCATGGGTTTGTGCCAGGGCATTGCCCGGCGCATCGTGACGCCTAAAACGAAAATG
>CANHKH010000394.1 GCA_947460165.1 Comamonadaceae bacterium | reverse complement strand
GAGCACCCAGCGCGGCTCGGACATTTGGTCGTAGACCTTGCGCAGCGCAGGGCCCATTTTGTTGCACAGCGTGCCCGCCACGATCATGAGGTCGGACTGGCGCGGGCTGGGGCGAAACAACATGCCAAAGCGGTCCATGTCGTAGCGCGCGGCACCGGCGTGCATCATCTCCACGGCACAGCAGGCCAGGCCAAAGGTCATGGGCCAGAGCGAACCGGTCTTGGCCCAATTGACCACCGAGTCGTAACTCGTGGTCATGAAGCCTTCGTTGAACACACCTTCAAGTGACATAAACCTACCTTTGTGGCGAAAGACCGCGGGGCAAATCCAAACAAGGGGCCGGGCATGCGCGCCGACCTGGGCTCACTCCCAGTCGAGAGCGCCTTTTTTCCATTCGTAAATGAAGCCGACCACCAAAATGCCCAGGAAAACCATCATGGACCAAAAGCCGACCAGACCAATGTCCTTGAGCGCCACGGCCCAAGGAAAGAGAAATGCAATCTCAAGGTCAAAGAGAATGAAGAGGATGGCCACCAGGTAGTAGCGCACATCAAACTTCATGCGGGCGTCTTCGAAAGCTTCGAAGCCACATTCATAGGGGGAATTTTTTTCGCTGTCGGGGCGATTCGGGCCCAAAAGCTTACCCAGAACTTGCGGGACCACGCCAACAGCGACCCCCACCAGAATGAATAACAGGACTGGAAGGTACTGATCGAGGTTCATCTTGCCGTGCTTTAGGTCGCTCTCATGATGAACAGGTCAGGGGTCTGTGCGTCAGACCTGACCGAAAAAACCTGCTCAACCCTCTGGGCGCAACTGCATTGTTGGTGCGGACGGCGAGACTCGAACTCGCACAGCTTTCGCCACTACCCCCTCAAGATAGCGTGTCTACCAATTTCACCACGTCCGCGCTCTTTTTCAGGCGCTCCCAAGAAACTGTGAAAGCCTAAGGATGACTTTCGGGAGCAACTCGCAGTTTACCCGGAAAAGGACTCATTTCCGAGACAAGCTGATGACTTTTGCGCAAGGCTTGGGCACTTATTTGGCAGGAATCTGCCCAGCCCCAGGCGCCGCAGGCACAGGCACCGAACTGCTGCCAGGCGCAGCCGTCGAGGCTGGGGCGGAAGCAGCCCCGGCCGGTGCATTGCCAGGAATCTGCTCTGTGCCAGGCACCACCGCAGGGGCTGCAGGCTGAACCACGCCTTCGAGCACGCTGGACGAGGAGCCCGACCGCACATTGCCAAAATAAGCCAAGGCCAAGGTGGTCACGAAAAACACGGTGGCCAAGGCGGCCGTGGTGCGTGACAAAAAGTTAGAGCTTCCCGACGCACCGAACAAGCTGCCCGAGGTGCCGCTGCCAAAAGCTGCGCCCATGTCAGCGCCTTTGCCATGCTGCACCAAAATCAGTCCGATCATGACCAGGGCTGACAAAATTTGCACCGCCAGCAGTGCATTCAAAACAAAACTCATAGCTACTCCTCAATCGTCAACAGGGAATGGGCGTCAGGCCGCAGCGGCCACAATGCTCAAAAAATCAGGGGCTTTCAAGGCGGCGCCACCAATCAGGCCGCCATCAATGTCAGGCTGGGCCAACAAAGCCGCGGCATTGCCTGCGTTCATGCTGCCGCCGTAAATAATTTTCAAACGAGCGGCATGGGGGGTGGCCGCTTGCAGCTGGGCACGCAGCACCGCGTGCACCGCCTGCGCCTCGTCGGGCGAAGCTGTTTTACCCGTGCCAATGGCCCAGACGGGCTCGTAGGCCAACACAATTTCACTGATGCAGTGGCCGTTGGTCTGGATCACCGCCGCCAACTGGCGCTTGACCACCTCCACGGTGTGGCCTGCCTCGCGCTCGGCCAGGGTCTCGCCCACGCACACAATAGGGGTGATGCCATGGGCCAGTGCTTGCTTGGCTTTGTCGGCCACGCGCGCATCGGTTTCGCCGTGGTACTGGCGGCGCTCGGAATGGCCCACGATGGCAAAACGACAGCCCAAGTCTTGCAGCATGGCCGCGCTCACCTCGCCCGTGTAGGCGCCCGCGGCTTGGTGCGACACATCTTGCGCGCCCAGCTGCAGCCGGGCCAGCGCAGGCCACTTGGCCTTGAGGGCTTGCACCTGCGCGAGATAAGGCGCGGGCACACACACAGCCACTTCGGCCGCACCCGGTGCCGCCAAGCCCTGGGCCAATGCGCCCAGCAAGGCCTCGTTGGCAGCCAAGCTGCCATTCATTTTCCAATTGCCTGCAATGAGTGGGTTCATGGCCTAGAACTTACCAAGTCAGCACAATTTTGCCAATGTGCTGGTTGGACTCCATCAGCGCATGGGCAGCCGCCGCATCAGCCGCGGCAAAGGTTTTGTAAATCACGGGCCGGATAGCGCCAGAGGCGATCAGGGGCCAGACCTTGGCTTGCAAAGACTGGGCAATGGCCGCCTTGAAAGCCACAGGCCGGGGCCGCAGCGTGGAGCCGGTGATCACCAAGCGCCTGCGCAGCACCAGGCCGGCATTGAACTCGGCCTTGACGCCGCCTTGCACCGCAATGATGACCAAGCGGCCATCTTCGGCCAAACATTCGACCTCACGGGCCACGTAGCTGCCCGCCACCATGTCCAAAATCACGTTGACACCCTGGCCGTCGGTCAGGCGCTTGGCCTCCAGGGCAAAGTCCTGCTCGCGGTAATGGATGGCGTGGTCGGCACCCAAGGCCAGGCAAGCCTGGGCCTTCTCGGCGCTGCCCACCGTGACGATCACTGTGGCACCCAAGGCCTTGGCCATTTGAATGGCCGTGACTCCAATGCCGCTGGAGCCGCCTTGTACCAGCAAGGTCTCGCCCGCTTGCAAGCGGGCCCGGTCGAACACATTGCTCCACACCGTGAAAAAAGTCTCAGGCAGCGAGGCCGCCTCCACATCTGACAAGCCCTCAGGCACGGGCAGGCACTGCCCCACGGGGGCGGTGCACAGCTCGGCGTAGCCGCCACCGGCCACCAAGGCGCAGACACGGTCGCCCAGCTTGAAGCCGCGCTCGGCCATGGCCTGCGCGTCGCCGGCCACAATCTCGCCCGCCACTTCCAAACCAGGAATGTCAGACGCGCCTGGCGGCACCGGGTAGTTGCCAGTGCGCTGCAGCACGTCAGGGCGATTGACACCGCTGGCGCGCACGCGAATGAGCAACTCACCTGGCCCCGCTTGCGGGTCTGGGCGATCGGTCAGGCGCAGCACCTCAGGTGCGCCAGGCGAGGTGATTTCTACAGCTTTCATGGATTGTTTCTCCAGCCGCAGCGCCCGCCAGGGCACCGCGGTTGACAGATCAAAGATCGATCAGCCTTGGGCAGGGCGGTCGAGCAAGGCCTTCATGGACAGCTTGACGCGGCCCTTTTCGTCCGTCTCCAGCACCTTGACGCGAACAATCTGGCCTTCGCTCAGGTAGTCGGTGACCTTTTCCACGCGCTCGTGGGCAATTTGGCTGATGTGCAGCAAGCCGTCTTTGCCAGGCAGCAGGTTGACCAGGGCACCAAAGTCCAGCAGCTTGGTGATGGGGCCTTCGTAGACCTTGCCGATTTCCACTTCGGCAGTGATCTCTTCAATCCGGCGCTTGGCTTCGTCGGCTTTGGAAGCCTCGGCCGCTGCGATGGTGATGGTGCCGTCTTCCTCGATGTTGATCTGGCAGCCGGTCTCCTCGGTCAGCGCACGAATGACGGCGCCGCCTTTGCCGATCACGTCGCGGATCTTGTCGGGGTTGATCTTCATGGTGAAGAGCTTGGGGGCAAAGTTAGACACCTCGGTCTTGGCCTCGCCCATGGCTTCTTGCATCTTGCCCAGAATGTGCATGCGCGCTTCTTTGGCCTGGGCCAGCGCAACTTGCATGATTTCCTTGGTGATGCCCTGGATCTTGATGTCCATCTGCAG
>CANHKH010000393.1 GCA_947460165.1 Comamonadaceae bacterium | reverse complement strand
CGACGAGGCCACCAGCGCCATGGACTCGGCCGCCGAGGAGGCTTTTATTCGCCGGCTCAAGGCCAGCTTGTCGGGGCAAACGCTGGTGACGGTCACGCACAAGTCCTCGCTCTTGGCCTTGACCACCCACCTCATCGTGCTGGACAAGGGCCGGGTGGTGGCGCAGGGGCCGACCGAGCAGGTCATGGGTTCAGAGGCGGTCGCACGATCGCCAGCGGCTTGAGGTGGCCCGAATGAGTGTCTGGAAAATTTCTTCTTGGCTGCGCCGGCTCTCGGGTGAGGCGGGGCAGACCGTGGCTTCTTCTTCGCAGCGGGGCGCCCACCAAGTGAGCAGCGCTTCTAAGCTGATGCTGTGGGCCATTTTTGCGGTGTTTGCGGTGCTCTTTGCCTGGGCGGCGGTGGCCGACGTAGAAACCGTCACCCGCGCCGAAGGCCGGGTGGTGCCCACGGCGCGGCTGCAAACCATCCAAAACTTGGAAGGCGGCATTGTCGAAGCCATCCACGTCAAGCAAGGCGCGCAGGTGCAAGACCAGCAGCTCTTGGTCACGCTCAGCGGCGTGCAGTCGTCAGCGGACTTCAATTCGCGCCGGCAGCAGGTGCTCTCGCTGCAGGCCAAGGTGGCCAGGCTCCAGGCCCAAGTGCAGGGCGAGGAGCCGCGCTTTGCGCCTGCCCTCATGAGCGAGGGCCGCACCTATGTGGACATAGAGCGCATGGCCTGGCAGGCCAGGCGCGGCGAGCAGCAGTCGCAGCTGGCCACGCTGGACGCGCAGCTGGCGCAAAAAACCAAGGAGCTGGAGGAGGCCGAGGTGAGCTTGCGCACCCAGCAGCAGGCGCTGGCCTTGGGGCAGGACGAGCAGCGCATCATTGAGAACATGGTCGAGCGCGGCCTGGAGCCCCGCCTGGAGCTGGTGCGCATCCAACGCGTGACCTCTGACGCGCGTGGCCGCGCTGAGGCAGCAGCCCTGCAAATTGAGCGCGGCCGCGCCGCCATCCGCGAAATTGAATCGCGCAAGCTGTCGTTGGCCGGCCAGTTCCGCACCGAAGCCCTGGCCGAGCTCAACCGCAGCACCATGGAGCTGCGCGCCGCCGAAGAAGCCATGCCGGCGCTGAGCGACAGGCTGGCGCGCACCGAGATCAAGTCGCCCATGAAGGGCATTGTCAACCGCGTGTTTGTCTCCACCGTGGGCGGCGTGGTCAAGCCGGGCGAGCACATTGTGGAGATCGTGCCCGGCGATGACGAGCTGATCATGGAGGCGCTGGTGCGCCCGCAAGACATAGGCTTTGTGCGGGTGGGGCAGGGCGCACGCGTCAAGGTCACGGCCTATGACTTTGCGCTCTTTGGCAGCCTAGAAGGCCGGGTGCAAAGCATCAGCCCCGACGTGGTGACCAACGAAAAGGGCGAGACCTTTTACAACGTGCGCGTAGAAACCAAAACCCGCGCCATGGATACCCTGGACAAAAAGCTGCCCGTGATTCCCGGCATGCAGGTGCAGGTGGACATCATCACTGGCAGCAAAACCGTGCTGCAGTACCTGTCCAAGCCGCTGGTGGCCATGAAAGAGAACGCCTTCCGTGAGCGCTGACAAGCCCCTGTCCCTGCAGCAGCTGTGGGAGCAAACCCGGCCCGCCGTGCGCCAGGCGCTGGCCTATGGGTTGCTGGCCAACGTGTTGATGTTCATGCCCACGGTCTACATGCTGGAGGTGTACGACCGCGTGATCAACAGCGGCAGCCTGCGCACGCTGGTGTCTATGTCGCTGCTGGCCTTGGGTGTGTACGTGCTGCTGGCCGTGATTGACTGGGTGCGCAGCGAAATCTTGTACCAAGCCGGCCGCCATGTGGAGGCCGAGCTCTCCCGGCAGTTGTTCGACCGTATTTTTGCGGCTCATTTGCGCCGCCAGCTGCCGCCTGGCATGAGCAGCTTGCAAGATTTGGGGAGCCTGCGCTCGTTTTCGGGATCGGCCACGGCTGTGGCCCTGCTGGACGTGCCCTTTGCCCTGCTGGTGCTCTTGGTGCTGCTGGCCATTCACCCCTTGCTGGCCGTGTTGTCCCTGATGGCGGCTGCCCTCATTGCCCTGACCGCCTGGCTGACCGACCGCGCCACCCGCGCGCCCTTGGCCCAAGCCAGCACCGAGCAGGCCCGCGCCCAGCAAACCCTGGGCGGCACCCTGCGCGCCGCAGGCCTGGTGCACGCCATGGGCATGGCGCCCGCGCTGGAGCAGCGCTGGCAAACCCACCACCAGGCTTACCTGGGTCAGCAGGCCAGCGCTTCTTTGAACGCGGGGCGCGGCGTGGCGCTGTCCAAGCTCATTCAAACCTTGCAGTCCTCGCTCTTGTTGGGGCTGGGGTGCTGGTTGACGCTGCAGGGGCATTTGTCGGCCTCGGGCTCCATGATGATCGTGGCCTCCATCTTGGGCGCGCGTGCGCTCGCGCCCTTGACGCAGGTGGTCACGCAGTGGCGGCAAATTGTGCAGATCAGCTTGCAGTGGAAGCAGCTGCGCACCACCTTGGCTTTGCCGGTGGTGGAGCAGTCTGAGCTGCCCTTGCCCGCGCCCCAAGGCCGATTGGGTGCCGAGCAAGCCAGCTATGCCGTGCCGGGCACCGGCCAGGTGCTGGTGCGCGGCATGAATTTCAGCCTGGCGCCTGGCACGGTGCTCATGGTCATGGGCCCCTCAGGCGCGGGCAAAACCACGCTGGCGCGCCTGCTCATGGGGCTTTTGCCCTGCACGCAGGGCAAGGTCAGGCTGGACGGGGTGGACCTGTTCCGCTGGAACAAAACCGAGCTGGGCCCGCACCTGGGCTACCTGCCGCAAAACATAGAGCTGCTCGACGGCACCGTGGCCGACAACATTGCCCGCTTTGGCCCACCCAAGGCCGACATGCTGGACGCCGCCGTGGCCCTGGCCGGTTTGGAGCCCTTGCTGGAGCAGCTGCCCCTGGGGCTGGACACCCCGGTGGGCGTGAACGGGGCTTTTTTGTCGGGCGGCATGCGCCAGCGCGTGGCGCTGGCCCGGGCGGTGTACGGCCAGCCGCGCCTGCTGGTGCTGGACGAGCCCAACTCGCACTTGGACGCCGAGGGCGACGCCGCCCTGGGGCAGTGCATAGGGCAGTTGCAAGCGGCGGGCAGCACGGTGGTGGTGGTCAGCCACCGCCAAACGGTGCTGGCCCTGGCCACGCATTTGATGATTGTGCGCGACGGCGCCATGCACGCCTGCGGCCCGCGTGACGAGGTGATCTTGGCGCTCAAACGCGCTTTTGAGCAGCAAGGCGCGGCCGCGCCCGGGGGCCGGGCATGAAGGCGATGCGCTTTTGGTGGGCCCAGCTGCACAGCCTGCGGCCGTATTTTTGGCGGGCACTGGCTTTGAGCTTGGGCGTGAACACGCTCATGGTCTTGCCCAGCTTGTACATGCTGCAGGTCTACGACCGGGTGATGGTCAGCCACAACGGCCTCACCCTGGTGATGCTCACCTTGGTGCTGACTGCGGCCTTGTTGGCCGTGGCCTGGTTGGAGACGCGGCGCACCGCCGTGCTGGTGGACATGGGCCAGCAGCTCGACACCTGCTTGGCCTCGCGCGCGCACGACGCGGCCCTGCACCGCGAACTGCACACCCCCAGCAGCAGCCCGCAGCAGCCTTTGCTTGACTTGAACCAGCTGCGCCAATTTGTCACGGGGCAAGGCTTGTTTGTGCTGTTTGACCTGCCCTGGTTCCCGCTGTATTTGGCCCTGATGTTTTTGCTCCACCCCTGGCTGGGCATCTCTGGCCTGGCGTGCGCGGTGGTGCTGTTGATCATTTCGGTGCTCAGCCACCGTGGCAGCCGCGCCCCGGTGGAGCGCGCCAGCGAGGCGGCCCGCCAGGCCCAGCAAGACCAGGTGGCCAAGCTGCGCAACGCTGAAGTGATTCACGCCTTGGGCATGCTGG
>CANHKH010000392.1 GCA_947460165.1 Comamonadaceae bacterium | reverse complement strand
GGACAACGTCTATAACCTGACCTGGACCGAGGGTCTGAGTTACGGCGACGTGTACAAGCAAAACGAAATCGAGCAGTCGACTTACAACTTTGAACACAGCGACGCCGACTTTTTGTTCACCGCCTTCACGGCCCATGAAAAGCAGGCCAAGCACTTGATCGCGTCACAACTGGCGCTGCCCGCGTACGAGCAGGTGCTCAAGGCGGCCCACAGTTTTAACTTGCTCGACGCGCGCGGCGCGATCAGCGTGACCGAGCGCGCCGCCTACATAGGCCGAATCCGCAACCTGGCCCGCGCCGTGGCGCAAAGCTATTACGACAGCCGCGAGCGCTTGGGCTTTCCCATGGCGCCGCGCGAATGGGTAGAGCAACTCACCGCCTTGACCAAGAAGGTCGCATAAGTCCCATGACGATCACTACCTCCAGTTTGCTGCTCGAACTCTTTGTGGAAGAGCTGCCTCCCAAGGCCCTGAAAAAACTCGGCGATGCCTTTGCTGGTGTGCTGTTCGAGCAACTCCAATCCCAAGGCTTGGCCACCGCCGACTCGCAGCTGACGGCCTATGCCTCGCCGCGCCGCCTGGCCGCGCACATCACGGCCGTGCTCTCGCAAGCGGCTGACAAGCTCGTCTCGCAAAAGCTGATGCCGGTGGCCGTGGGCCTGGACTCGGCAGGCCAGGCCACGCCCGCCTTGCTGAAAAAACTGCAAGCCCTGGGTGCTGACGCATCGGCCGTGGCGGGTCTCAAGCGCGCGCCAGATGGCAAGGCCGAGGCGCTGTTTTATGACAGCTTGGTCACAGGCGCCAGCTTGGCCGAAGGCTTGCAAAAAGCCTTGTTGGATGCCATTGCCAAGCTGCCCATCCCCAAGGTCATGAGCTACCAGCTGCAGAGCGATTGCGAACTGCCCGGCTGGAGCAGCGTGAGCTTTGTGCGCCCGGCACACGGCTTGGTGGCTTTGCACGGCAGCCAAGTGGTGCCTGTGCAAGCGCTGGGCCTGAGGTCTGGCAACCGCACCCAGGGCCACCGCTTTGAAGCGGCGGTCTCGCCCGTGGTGTTGCTGGATGCCGACAGCTATGCCGCCACCATGGCCAAAGACGGCGCTGTGATCGCCAGCTTTAGCGAGCGCCGCGCCGAAATCGTGCGCCAGCTCCAAGCGGCAGCGGCCGGAGTCGGCCAAGGCGCCCGCCCGATTGAAGACGATGCCTTGCTCGACGAAGTCACCGCCTTGGTCGAGCGGCCCAATGTCTTGGTTTGTCAGTTTGAGCCTGAATTTTTGCAAGTGCCGCAAGAATGCCTGATTCTCACCATGAAGGCCAACCAGAAGTACTTTCCGCTGCTCGACGCCGCAGGCAAGCTCACCCATCAGTTTTTGGTGGTCAGCAACATCAGTCCGGCCGATGCCTCGGCCGTGATTGGCGGCAACGAACGCGTGGTGCGCCCGCGCTTGGCCGACGCCAAGTTCTTTTTTGACCAAGACCGCAAAAAGACGCTGGAGTCCCGCGTCGAAGGCCTGGCCAAGGTGGTTTACCACAACAAGCTGGGCACCCAAGCCGAGCGCATGGCGCGGGTGTGTGCCATCGCCCAGGCCATTGCCCAGCAACTGGGCGGCGCTGAGCTGGCCCGCCAAGCGGAGCTGGCTGCGCGCTTGGCCAAGACCGATTTGCTCACCGACATGGTGGGCGAATTCCCAGAGCTGCAAGGCATCATGGGCAACTACTATGCCCGCCACGATGGTCTGGGCGAGGACATTGCCCAGGCGATTTCCGACCACTACTGCCCGCGCTTTGCGGGCGACCACCTGCCTGTCAATGCCGTGGGCGTGGCCGTGGCGCTGGCCGACAAGCTCGAAACCTTGGTCGGCATGTTTGGCATTGGCAACCTGCCCTCTGGCGACAAAGACCCCTTTGCGCTGCGCCGCCACGCGCTGGGCGTGGTGCGGCTCTTGATTGAAAAAGAGCTGCCCCTGCAGCTCGATGCGCTGCTGCACATGGCGGTGACTGTGTTTGGCGACAAGATCCAAGACCCCCGCGCTGCGCTTTCGGCCTTCATCTACGACCGACTGTCGGGCAACCTGCGCGAGCAAGGCTACAGCGCCCAAGAGGTGGACGCCGTGTTGGCGCTCCACCCCCAGCGCCTGGCCGACGTGGCCCAGCGCCTGGTGGCTGTGCGCGCCTTTGCGGCCCTGCCGCAAGCACCTGCGTTGGCGGCCGCCAACAAACGCATTGGCAATATTTTGAAGAAAGCCGACGGTGCGGTCGATCCCCACGTCAGCGAAGTGCTGCTGCAAGAAGACGCGGAAAAAGCACTCTACCTGGCCATGGGCCAGATCCTGCCGCAGGCCGACGCCCAGTTTGCCGCCGGTGACCACACGCAGAGCCTGCAAACCCTGGCCGCCTTGCGCGAGCCGGTGGATGCTTTTTTTGACGGCGTCATGGTCAACGCCGAGCAGCTGGACCTGCGCCTCAATCGCCTGGGCTTGCTCAGCGCGCTGCACCAGGCCATGAACCGCGTGGCCGACCTCTCGCGCCTGGCGAGCTGAGCGGCTGACTCACCATGCCTTCAGACCGCCACCTCAAGCTCGTCATCCTGGACCGGGACGGCACCATCAACCACGACAGCGACGACTTTGTGAAGTCGCCCGAGGAATGGCAGCCGCTGCCTGGGGCGCTGGAAGCCATTGCGCGCATGAACCACGCGGGCTGGCATGTGGTGATTGCGTCCAACCAGTCGGGTTTGGGGCGGGGCTTGTTTGACGTGGCTGCCCTCAACGCCATGCACGACAAATTGCACAAGCAGCTGGCCGCGGTGGGCGGCCGCATAGATGCGGTTTTTTTCTGCCCGCATGCCCCTGAAGACGAGTGCCAATGCCGCAAGCCGCAGTCTGGCTTGTTCGAGCAAATCGGCACCCGCTTGGGGGTGTCGCTCAAAGGCCTGCCCGCCGTCGGCGATTCCTTGCGCGACCTGCAGGCAGGCAGTGCGGTGGGTTGCGAGCCCCACCTGGTGTTGACCGGCAAATCGGCAGGTTTGTCTGCCGAGCAGGCCAGCCATGGCCTGCCCGAGGGCACGCGGGTGCATGCCGATCTGGCCGCCTTCGCAGACCATTTGCTGGGTCGCATCTCTGTCAAATCTGTCCTTGCTGCCGCTTGAACACACCATGGCCCTGATCCGATCCCTCCTTCATTTGCTGTTCATGGGCATCACCGTGGTGCCCTGGGCGCTGGTCGTGCTCGTGTGTTCCCTGTTCATGAGCAGCACGCGCATTTACTGGCTGTGTGCAGGCTGGTTGCGGCTGGCCGTGGCCGGCGCACGCTGGTTGCTGGGCATACGCACCCGCGTCACGGGCTGGGACAACCTGCCCACGGGCCAGACCAGTGCGGCTGTGCTCTTGCTCAAGCACCAAAGCACCTTTGAGACTTTTTTAATGCCCACGCTGATGCCGCACCCGCTGGCCTATGTGTTCAAAAAAGAGCTGTTGCAGGTGCCGTTTTTTGGCTGGGCCATGGGCCGCATGGACATGATCCACATCGACCGCAGCAAACGCAACGAGGCCTTTGCCAAGGTGGTGCAGCAAGGCCGGCGTCTCATGGGCCAAGGGGTGTGGGTCATCATGTTCCCTGAGGGCACGCGCATTGAACGCGGTCAAAAGGGGGTTTATAAAAGCGGCGGCACGCGCTTGGCCATTGAGACCGGCGCCCCCGTGATTCCCGTGGCCGTGAGCTCGGCCAAATGCTGGCCACGCAAGGCGCTCATCAAGCGGCCTGGCACTGTGGACGTGTCCATAGGTCCTGCGATTTCCAGCGTGGGCCGCAAGCCCGACGAGCTCATGGCCGAGGTCGAAGCCTGGATAGAGGCCGAAATGCGCCGCCTGGACCCCGAGGCCTACCCGCCGGACGCAGGCCTGTCAAGCCAGCCCAAAGGCGCCAACGCGACAGCTGAT
>CANHKH010000391.1 GCA_947460165.1 Comamonadaceae bacterium | reverse complement strand
TCAAACAACTCGCGCAGCAACTGGGCAAATTCTGGCGCTGAGGACGGCTCGCTGGGGGAGTGGGTGACCGGTGTCTTGCTCATGCTGCGATTGTTGCGCAAAGGTGGCTACTCGAGCGGACCTGGGTCCAGGGGGGCGCTGATGCGCGGGTCCAACCCAAATAAAAACCAGCTTGGCGAAGGTATCGGGCTGTGCGCCACGTGCCAAGCTGGTTGGGGTCTGCGAATAGGGGAGGCTCAAGCCTCTGGTGCAGAAAGGTACTGAGGTTGGAAGGTAAAGTGTTTCTGGTTGGCTTTCAAAAAGGCGGTCTCAAGGGCAGGCTCTAAAGTGACTGACTGAATGCGCAAAGGACGGGTTCAAGAAGTTAAGTAAGGCGCTCAGTGCGGTGGTCACGGGTGTAAGAATAATTGGATGGAAACAATCTATCTATACATTTTGTAAATTCTGAGCTTTTAAATTCAATGTTTGCGATTCAGTGCATTTGACACCCAGCCACTCAGAGCTTGCTGAAGTCTGGGTGGCGCTTGTCCATGAAGGCCGTGAAGGCCTCGCGTGCGGCGGGCTCGCTGAGCATGCGGCCAAAGCTGACGGCCTCTTGCGCCATGCGCTCAGCCACCACAGGACCCTGGCCCAGCTTCATGAGGCGCTTGGTTTCCACCAGCGAGCTCAAGGGCTTGGCCGCGAGTTTTCGGGCTTGCTGCTGGGCCAGGGCGTTGGCCTCGGTGGGCGGCACGATGCGGTTGACCAGGCCCCACTCCATGGCGCTTTCAGCCGAGAAAGGCTCGCCCAGCAGCAAAGTCTCGGCCGCGCGGGCGTGGCCCATCAGGCGCGGCACCAGCAGGCTGGACGCGGCCTCCGGGCACAGGCCCAGGTTGACAAAGGGCATGGAGAACATGGCGTTGTCACCCGCGTACACCAGGTCGCAGTGCAGCAGCATGGTGGTGCCCACGCCCACGGCCGGGCCACACACGGCAGCCACCAAAGGCTTGGGGAAGTTGTTGAGGCCATGCAAAAAGCGG
The DNA here is from genome assembly GCA_947460165.1 of Comamonadaceae bacterium. Classification (GTDB taxonomy): domain Bacteria; phylum Pseudomonadota; class Gammaproteobacteria; order Burkholderiales; family Burkholderiaceae_C; genus Polaromonas. Next base: position 2,916 of record CANHKH010000391.1, on the reverse strand, counting down.
AACACAGGCGCATCGGCCCCTTGCGGCGGGTTGCTCAAAAAGTCGCCAATGTCATTGCCGGCTGAAAACACGGTTTCATGGCCTTGAATCACGGCCACGCGCACGGCCGCATCGTCTGCAGCCGCGACCAGCGCGTCGGCCAGCGCGCTGTACATGGCCGAGGTCAGGGAGTTTTTGCGCGCCAGGCGGTTGAGCGTGAGGGTGCAAATGCCCGCTTCGGTGTGGCTGAGGATGTCGGTCATGGTTTATTCCTTGTAGTAAACGATTTGGTGGGCGGTGGCCAGCAGCAGGCCAGAGCGCGACCAGAGCTGGGAGGTTTGGTCAAAAAACCCGTGGCGAAAGTCGTGCGAGCGCGCCTGGGCCAGCAGGGGCTCATGGCCATGCTCGGCCAACTCTTGGGCACCTGCATGAAAGTAAATGGTCAGCGACACCGTGCCTGCGGGCACCCGATGGGCGCGGCGCAGCCACACGCGGGGGTAAAACACATCGGTCATGGCGGCCAGGGCGGGCAGGTCCACGGGCCGGTGCTCGGCATCGCGCAGCCACATTTGCATCAGGCTGTCTTGCTCGCGGCCGTCCATGGGCTCGGGCAAGTGGCCGCGCAGCACGCGCATCTCATAGCGCTTGACCCATTCCACTTGGCCCACCATCAAGACCGCAGGCACGGCCTCGGGTGGCGGCACCTCGGGCAGGGGCAGGTCTTGGGCGCGCCAGGTGGTACGGCGCACGGCGGTCAGCGCGGTGGCGGTCATCATCACCTGCGCTTGGCCGTCTATGTCTTGCAGCCACTCCAACACCCAGTGCTGGGTGGAGCGGTTGGTGCGCGCCGGTCTGGCCTTGAGCTGGTAAGGCCCGTCGGCCAGGCCGGCGGCGTAGTTGATGGTCAACGCCACCGGCTCGCCCAGGCTGAGCGGATGCTGCATCACGGCCTGCAAGGCGCAGGCCGCCGAGATGCCGCCGTACGGCCCCACCATGTTGGCCCAGGCCGGGTGGGTGTGACCGGTGAACAGGTCTTCGCCTTGCCAGGCGAGTTGGAGGGCTTGGTCAAAGGAATGGATCATGGTACTGACTCCCTCCCCCTCTGGGGGAGGGCTGGGGTGGGGGCATCGCATGCCACCGTGGTCAGTGGCTCAAAAAAGGGCTGCGGCTTGAGCATGGGTGGCTTGGCATGTGTGGATAAAGGGTGCTTCATCGTGCCCCCACCCCAACCCTCCCCCAAAAGGGGAGGGAGCAAGAAAAGACCAGCTGGTGTTCGTGCATGAGGTGCTCCTGATTTTTACCCCCTCCCCCACTGGGGGAGGGTTGGGGTGGGGGCATCGCGTGCCACCGATGTTCGTTACTCAAAAAAGGGTGCGGTTTGCAGCCTGGGTCACTTGGCGCTTGTGGATAGGCAGTGCTTCATCGTGCCCCCACCCCAACCCTCCCCCAAAGGGGGAGGGAGCAGGAAAAGCCCGGCTAGTGTTCGTGCATCTGGAGCTCATGGGCACACTTTAGCGGCAGCGGCTTGTCAGGCAGGGGCCAGGGCAGTCGCCGCAGCGTCAGACACGCTCAAAAATACCGGCTACGCCCTGCCCCATGCCCACGCACATGGTCACCATGCCGAGCTTGAGTTGATGCCTGTGCAAGGCATGAATGACGCTGGCCGAGCGGATGGCGCCCGTGGCCCCCAGCGGGTGGCCCAGCGCAATGGCGCCGCCCATGGGGTTGACCTTGGCTGGATCCAGGCCCAGGGTCTGGATGACGGCCAGCGACTGCGCGGCAAAGGCCTCGTTGAGCTCTATCCAGTCCAGCGCGTCTTGCTGCAAGCCCGCATAACGCAGGGCCGCAGGAATGGCCTCAATCGGGCCTATGCCCATGATGTGCGGCGGCACGCCCCGGCTGGCATAGCTCACAAAGCGCGCCAGTGGTTGGAGGCCATGGGTCTGTATGGCTTTTTCACTGGCCAAGATCAACGCACCCGCACCGTCCGAGGTTTGCGATGAATTGCCAGCCGTCACCGAGCCGCGCGCGGCAAACACGGTTTTGAGCTTGGCCAAGCCTTCCATGGAGGTGTCCGCGCGCGGGCCTTCGTCCAGGCTCACCGTGCGCTCGCGGCTGATGAGCTCGCCTGTCTCCAAATTGGGCTGGCGCTCGGTCACGGTCATGGGCGAAATTTCAGCGGCAAACTCGCCTGACTGCTGGGCCTTGAGCGCCCGGGCGTGCGACTCGCAGGCAAAGCGGTCCTGCGCCTCGCGCGAAATCTTCCACTGCTGCGCCACTTTCTCGGCGGTCAAGCCCATGCCGTAGGCAATGCCCACGTCCTCGTCCCTGGTGAACATGGCCGGCGACAGCGAAGGCGTGTTGCCCGACATGGGCACCATGCTCATGCTCTCCACACCGCCGGCAATCATGACATCGGCCTCGCCCACCCGAATGCGATCGGCCGCCATTTGCACGGCCGACAGACCCGATGCGCAAAAGCGGTTCACCGTGATGCCGCCCACACTGGTGGGCAAGCCCGCCAGCACGGCCGCAATGCGCGCCACGTTCAGTCCCTGCGGCCCCTCCGGGATGGCGCAGCCAGCAATGACATCTTCAATGGCGGCCGGGTCCAGCGTGGGCACCTGGGCCAGGGCCGAGCGGATGGCGTGCACCAGCAAGTCATCAGGCCGGGTGTGCTTGAAAAAGCCCCGGTGCGAACGCCCAATGGGCGTGCGGGTGGCGGCAACGATGTAGGCGTCTTGAAGTTGTTTCATGTGTGTATCCTGAGTTTGACTCCCTCCCCCTCTGGGGGAGCAACTGTGTTGAAAGTCAAGTGGTTTTAGGCGTGTCTGCAACCTGTGGATAAGTGGCAGACCACGGGACGCCAGACTTGATGATCGCATTCATGATCGTCAAGAGCTTGCGCATGCATGCGACCAAAGCGACCTTGCGCGG
>CANHKH010000390.1 GCA_947460165.1 Comamonadaceae bacterium | reverse complement strand
GCGGCCATGGTCAATGGCACGGCGGCCCATGCCTTTGCGCTCGACGACGTGGCCTGGGGCTGCCATCCGAGCGCCATGCTGCTGCCTGCCTTGTTGGCTGTGGGGGAGATGCAAGACGCCAGCGGCGCCGAGCTCTTGCGTGCCTGGGTGGTGGGCTACGAGGTGCTGGCCGAGCTGGCCAGCCGCGAGCCCGGCTCGCTGCACACCACGGGCTGGCACCCCTCGGGCCTGCTCGGGCCTGTGGCCGTGGCCGCCGCCGTGGCCAAGCTGATGCGGCTGGATGCGGCCAGCACCCTGGCGGCCCTGAGCAATGCGGCCAGCATGTCGGGCGGCGTGTCGGCCAACTTTGGCACCACCATGAAGGCGGTGCATGTGGGGCAGGTGGCCGCGGCCGGTGTGCGCGCCTGCCTGCTGGCGCGGGCCGGGGTGGCGGGCAGCGCCGACGTGCTCGAGCGCGCGCGCGGCCTGCTGGCCACGCTCTCGCCCTCGGGCGCGCCCGACCTGCAGTCGCCGCTGGGCACCAGCGCCCAGGCGCCTCGCTTGCTCAGCGCAGGCCTGAGCCTCAAGCGCTACCCCCTGTGTTACTCGCTGCACCGCATCGCTGATGCGGCCATTGCGTTGGCCGCCACCCCGGGCCTGGTGCCCGAGCAGATCACCCAGGTGCGGGTGGAGCTGGGTGTGCGCCAGTGGCAGATGGCGCCGCACGTGCAGCCGGCCGACGGCGTGCAGGCCCGCTACAGCGCGCCTTTTGCGGTGGCCAGCGGCTTGCTGGCGGGGGCCGCCAGCTTTGCGCAGCTTGAACCGGCGTTCTACGGCTCACCGGGCGTGCGCCGCTTGATCGCGCTCACCGAGATCGTGCCCTGCGAGGGCGCCAGCCCGGATGACCCGGTGTTCTCGCCTGCGGACCGGGTGCAGCTGCACCTGGCCGACGGCCGCGTGCTCGACAGCGGCCCGGTGAGCCACCCGCGCGGCCATGCCCGCCACCCGCTCGATGCGGCCCAGCGCCGCGCCAAGTTCTTGGACTGCCTGGCCGGCAGCAGTGTGCGGGATCCGCAGGCCTGCCACGAGATGCTCAGCCAATGGGGTCAACTCAGCTCGGTGCGCGAGCTGCACCTTGCCTTTGGCGCTTAAGGCCCAGGCATGAGCACGCCCGCAGACGCTTTCTTGAACCTGCTGCGCGAGCAGGTCGGGGCGCAGCGGGTGATCGTGGATGCCGAGCCCATGGCGCCCTACCTGCAGGAGCAGCGCCGCATTTACCAAGGCCAGGCCTTGGCCGTGGTCCAGCCCGCCACGACGGCGGAGGTCGCAGCGGTCGTGCGTCTGTGCGCGGCGCACCAGGTCCCTGTGGTTCCCCAAGGCGGAAACACCGGCGTCTGTGGCGGTGGCGTGCCGCTGGATGCGCGCGCCGTGGTGTTGTCGACCGAGCGCTTGACGCGCATCCGGCACCTGGACGCCGACAACCTCACGCTCACCGCCGAGGCCGGCTGCATCCTGGCCCATCTGCAGGACGCGGCCCAGGCCGCCGGCTGCTTTTTTCCGCTGTCTTTGGGCGGCGAGGGCAGCTGCCGCATAGGCGGCAACCTGTCGACCAATGCCGGCGGCATCAATGTGCTGCGCTATGGCAACGCACGCGAGCTCATGCTCGGGCTGGAGGTGGTGCTGCCCGACGGCGAAATCTGGGACGGCCTGCGCGCGCTGCGCAAGGACAACACCGGTTATGCGCTGCGCCACCTGTTCGTGGGCGCCGAAGGCACCTTGGGCATCATCACCGCGGCGGTGCTGCGCCTGTTCCCCTATCCCCAGCACCGCGAGACCGCGTTCGTGGCCGTGCCGTCCCCTGAGGCGGCCCTGCGCGTGCTGCAGCGCATGCAGCGCTGCACCGCCGACCTGCTCAATGCCTTCGAGCTGATCTCGCGCCCCGGGCTGGACATCGGCATGAAGAACCTGCCGGGCAGCCGCGAGCCCTTCGGCGAGCGCCACCCCTGGTACGTGCTGGTTGAGGCCAGCGCCAGCGCCGACATCGGCTTGAAGGCCATGATGGACAAGGGCCTGGCCCAGAGCCTGGACTGCGGCGATGTGCTCGATGCAGTGGTCGCCACGTCCGAGTCGCAGCGCAGCCAGCTGTGGCGGCTACGCGAAATCCATGCCGGCGGCCACCAGTGGCAAGAAGGCGGGCTGATCAAGCACGACATTGCAGTGCCGGTGAGCCAGACCCCGCGCATGATTGAGCGCGGCACCCGCGCCGCCCAAGCCGCTTGCCCCGGCGTGCGGGTGATCGCCTTCGGCCACATGGGCGACGGCAACATCCACTTCAACCTGGTGCAGCCCGTGGGCGAACCGGCCCAGGACTTCATGGCGCGGCGCGAAGCGCTCAACCGCATCGTCCACGACATCGTCGATGAGCTGGGCGGCAGCGTCTCGGCCGAGCATGGCATAGGGCTGCTGCGCATGCAGGAGATGGCGCGCTACAAGAGCGATGCCGAGCTGGCCTTGATGTGGCGCATCAAGCAGGCCCTGGACCCGTTGGGCCTCATGAATCCGGGGAAGGTGCTGCCACCCGCAGCAGGGCCTGGCCCCGCGACTGGCGGGCCAGGTTGTCCATGAACATGGCCACCGTGCGCGGCGCAAAACCGGTGGACAGTCCGGCGTTGTGGGCCGACAGCAGCACGCGCGGCGCCGTCCACCAGGGTGAGTCGGGCGCTGGGGGCTCGTCCACGGCCACGTCGCTGTAGACACCGCCCAGGTGGCCTCTGTCCAGGGCGGCAAACAGCGCCGCCTCATCGACCACCTCGCCGCGTGCCACGTTGACCAGGCCCGCGCCCGGCTTCAAGTGCGCCAGCAAAGCGGCATCCACCAGGCCGCGCGTGGCCGGCGTGAGCGGGCAGGCCAGCACCAGCCAGTCGGCGTTGGCGGCGGCCTGGCGCAATTGGGCCAATGAGATCAGCTCGTCAAAGTCGGCGTGCGGCGCGCTGTGCCGGCGCACGCCCACGGTCGACAGCCCCAGGGCGCGCAGCGCCCGGCTGATGGCCGAGCCCACCTGGCCCGTGCCGACGATGTAGGCGCGCTGCTGCGTCAGGTCGGCCAGGAGGCTGCGCCCGCGCAGCGGCGCCCAGCGCCGTGCTTGGCGGCTCTCGATCCAGTGCGGCACATCGCGGGCCAGCGCCAGCAGGCCCGCTGTGGCGCTGTGCGCCACAGCCATGGCATTGGCGCCTGTGGAGGTGGTGACGCTGACGCCGCGCCGCATCAGCCGCTGCAGCACCGGCCGGTCCGAGCCTGAGGCGCAGGTGTGCACCCACTGCAGGCCGACCCCGGCGTCCAGCAGGTCCATGAAGACCTGCAGCCGCTCGGGCGGCTGGCCCTTGTTGCCTGCGCCCATGAGGTCGGTGGACCAAAAGGCCGCATCAATGGGGCCCACGGGCGCTGCGGCCGCCTGGACGGCCGTGCTCGGCGCGAGCACCAGCTCCAGGGGGCTGGCGCAGGCCTGGCGCATGGCTTCGCCGTATTGCTCGGCGATGGCAGCGGTCAGCAACAGTCGCATGCCAGGGCTCAGTCGCGAAAAGAGGGGTCGCGCCTGTCGAGCAGGCGCAGCATGGCTGGCCACTCCATCACGCCCAGGGGCTTGGCAGCGCCCGCGCCCATGCCGCTTTGGTTGGCCGCGTACTGCGCGTTGGCCCGCGCAATGGCGTCGGCGGCCGGCATCCTGAGTGGGCTTTGGCAGGCCATGGCCTGCAGCTGGATCTGGCAGATGCGCTCGAGCCGGAACATGGCGTTGAAGGCCTGCGGGATGTCGGCACCGCAGGCGACCAGGCCGTGGTTGCGCAGCACCATCACCTGCGCGTCGCCCAGGTTGGCCGCCAGGCGTTCCTTCTCGCCTTCGTTGAAGGCCACGCCCTCGAAGTCGTGGTACGCCACTTTGGCAAAGCGCATGGAGGACTGGCTGAT
>CANHKH010000389.1 GCA_947460165.1 Comamonadaceae bacterium | reverse complement strand
CCACAGCTTGAGGGCGGCGTGGTCGCCCTGCTCAATGCGCGCTTCATGGCCCAGGCCGTCGGCCTGGTTCAACAGAGTGCGGGTGGGGTCGGCTTTCATGGGGTTTTAAGCGGCTGATGGGTGCTGCAGGTGTGCACCACGCCCTGGCTCAGTCTGCACGCACAGGCGGCGCTGCCAACTGCGCACGTTCACGCTGAAAGATAGCCTCCATTTGCGGCTTGCCAGCGCGGTAGGGCTTGGGCCATTGGGTGCCGGTGTAGCCAATTTTGGCGGCCTCGGTCAGTGTCCAGGCCGGGTTGGCCAGGTGGGGCCTGGCCACGGCGCACAGGTCGGCCCGGCCGGCGGCCAAAATGCTGTTGGCATGGTCGGCCTCGCTGATGGCGCCCACGGCGATGGTGGGGATGCCTGCTTCTTGGCGGATGCGGTCGGCAAAAGGCGTTTGGAACATGCGGCCGTAGACGGGCTTTTCTTGCTTGCTCACTTGGCCGGAGGAGCAGTCGATCATGTCGGCCCCGGCGGCCTTGAAGGCGCGGGCAATGTCCACCGCGTCGCTGGGGGTGATGCCGCCTTCAACCCAGTCGTGCGCGGAAATGCGCACCGAAATCGGTCGATCTGCGGGCCACACTGCGCGCACGGCGGCAAACACTTCCAACGGAAAGCGCAGGCGATTGTCCAGACTGCCGCCGTAGGCGTCTTGGCGGTGGTTGGTCAAGGGCGAGATAAAGCTTGAGAGCAAATAACCGTGGGCGCAGTGCAGCTCCAGCCAGTCCACCCCCACCTCTGCGGCCGCCTGTGTGCTGGCCACGAATTGGGCGGTGACTTCGTCCATGTCGGCGCGGGTCATGGCGCGCGCGGTTTGGCTCACGCCGGGCAGGTATTGCTGCTCTGAGGCGGCCAAAATCGGCCAGTTGCCGGTTTCCAGGGGCTGGTCTATGCCGTCCCAGGCCAGGCGGGTGGAGGCCTTGGGACCGGCATGGCCGATTTGCATGCCAAATTTGGCGTCTGACTGGGTGTGTATCCAATCGGCAATGCGCTTCCAAGCGACAGTGTGCGCGGGCTCATAGAGGCCCGGGCAGCCGGGGGTGATGCGGCCTGTGTCACTCACGCAGGTCATCTCGGCAAACACCAGGCCCGCACCGCCCATGGCGCGCGCGCCCAGGTGCACCAGGTGGTAGTCGCCCACCAAGCCGTCCGTGGCCGAGTACTGCGCCATGGGCGAGACCACGATGCGGTTTTTCAGCGTCACGCCGCGCAGCGTGTAGGGCGTGAACATGGGGGGCGGGGCGCTTTGGGTGGTTTGAAGGGGTGCTGGCAAGCCCGCTTGGCTGGCAAACCAGGCCTCGTAGTTGCCCAGCCAGCGGCTGTCGCGCAGGCGCAGGTTTTCATGGCTGATGCGCTGGCTGCGGGTGAGCATGGAGTACATGAACTGCTGGGGCGGCAGCTGTTCGCAGTAACGCTCGCCGCACACCTCAAACCATTCCATGGCGTTCCAGGCGGCGTTTTGCAGGCGCAGCACGTCCACATGGCGCAGCGCTTGGTAGCGCTTGAGCACGGCAGGGATGTCGGGCGACACATGGCCGGCCTGGTCGAACTGGCGCGTCAGCTCAATCGCATCTTCAATGGCCAGCTTGGTGCCCGAGCCAATGGCAAAGTGCGCGGTGTGCACGGCATCACCCATCAGCACCACATGGCTGCGGCCATTGAAGTGCGACCACTGCTGGCATATCACCCGCTGAAAATTGAGCCAGGCCGAGCCGCGCAGGTGGCGGGCATTCGTCATCAGCGGCTCGCCCTGCAGGTTGGCCGCAAACAGGCGCTGGCAAAACTCAATCGACTGCTCCTGGTCGGCCTGGTCCAGGCCATGGGCCAGCCAGACATGCTCGGGGCACTCCACAATGAAGGTGCTGGTGTGCTCGTCAAACTTGTAGACGTGGGCCTGAAACCAGCCGTGCTCGGTTTTTTCAAACAAAAAGTTGAACGCGTCGTAGAGCTTTTTGGTGCCCAGCCAAATAAAGCGGTTGGGGCGGGTCACGATGTCGGGCTTGAAGACCTCGGCGTAGCGCCCGCGTATGCGCGAGTTGACGCCGTCGCTGGCAATCACCAGGTCGGCGTCGGGAAAGTCGGTGTCGGCGTCCACATCGGCTTCAAACACCAGATTCACACCCAGCTGCTCGCAGCGCGCTTGCAAAATATTGAGCAGTTTTTTGCGGCCAATGCCCACAAAGCCATGGCCGCCCGAGCGGATGACCTCGCCCTTGAAGTGCAGCTCAATGTCGTCCCAGTGGTTAAAGGCCTGCTCAATTTCGCCGGCTGTCACCGGGTCCCACTGGCGCATGTTCTCCATGGTGGCGTCGGAGAACACCACGCCCCAGCCAAAGGTGTCGTAGGCGCGGTTGCGCTCATGCACGCTGATGTCGTGCTCGGGGTGGCGCATTTTCATCAGCAGGCTGAAATACAGACCGGCGGGACCCCCGCCAATGCAAACGATCTTCATGGATGCTCCAAATGCGCGCGCGGAGCAAAGCCGCGCTGCTGCAGTTTAATGCCGAATAGTTTAGAACTCAATTAACTGAAGCGGCTTCAACTGGCGAGGGGAATGTTCTGCATGAAAACGCTCAGACCCTGAAAAAACTTGAGAACTGAACTGTTCATGGGTAAAAATAAGTTCTGAAAAAGCCCGCACCCTTGCCGGCCCTCTTTTGATTTTCTCTCTGAAGGAACCCCATGAAAGTGCTTTTGCCGCCCGGTTGGGCCCAGCCCAAGGGCTATGCCAATGGCGTCACCGCCAGCGGCCGCACCGTGTTCATTGCCGGCATGATTGGCTGGGACGGGCAGGGCGTGTTCCATTCGGACGACTTTGCCGAACAAGCCCGCCTGGCCCTGCAAAACGTGGTGGAGGTGCTCAAAGAGGCGGGCGGCAAGCCCGAACACATCATGCGCATGACCTGGTACGTGACCGACAAGCGCGAGTACCTGGCCGCCGGCCGCGAGGTGGGCAAAGCCTTTCGCGAGGTGATTGGCTGCTACAACGCGGCCATGACGGCGGTGGAGGTCACGGCCCTGATGGAAGACCGGGCCAAGGTCGAGATCGAGTGCACCGCCATCATTCCTGAGTGATGGGCCTTGCCGTTCTCTGTTTGAAAAGCTTTAAGCGGCCTGCGCAATTTGCCTGAGCGCATCCTCAAACACCTGGGCCGGCTGGCCGCCCGAAATCAGGTGGGTGTCGTTGATGACCACCGCCGGCACCGAGCGTATGCCCGCCGACTGGTAATGCGCCTCCGCTTCGGCCACCTCAGCGTCAAAGCGGCTACTGGCCAGCACCTCGGCCGCTTCTTGGACATCAAGCCCCGCTGATTCGGCCGCTTTGAGCAAGACCGCATGGTCCTCCATGGCCTGGCGGTCACGGTGGCAGGCCAGCAACAAGGCGTTTTTCAAGGCCAGTTGTTTCTCGGCTTGGTCCTCGGCCCAGTGCAGCAGGCGGTGGGCATCGCGCGTGTTGTAGACGCGGCCTCGGCCATCCGGATTGAATTCAAAACCCACCTCCGCGCCGCGCTGGCGAATGACATCTCGCATTTGCGCTTGCTTTTCAGGGGTGGAGCCGTATTTTTGCGTCAGGTGCTCGCTCATGTCTTGGCCGCCCGGCCACATCTGGGGGTTCAGCTCAAAAGGCTGAAAGTGCAGCGTGGCCTGGATGTCGGGTTGCAGTTTGTCCAGCGCCTCCAAAAGAGCATGCAGGCCTACGGCACACCAGGGGCAAGAGACGTCGGAGACAAAGTCGATCTTGAGCGTTTTCATGGGCAGCAAAGAAGTTTCAAAAGCCCTGATGCTAGCCGCTGGCGAGGCCTGACTGGGCCCCATGGGGTTCAGACCGAGCGACTCAGAGGACCGATCCCGGGCTGAAGACGTCGCCTGGCAGGCTGGGCGCACCTGCCGCGCCACCTGACCAGGACCTTCTT